>PWKM01000070.1 GCA_003559755.1 Planctomycetota bacterium | reverse complement strand
TCCTCCTTGAATGCTGTGCGTTCCGAAACGGCCCATTGCGGCCTCCAACAGTTATGCGGCCTTCTCTGCTTCCAATCACGGGCAAGCAGCCAGTGCCACGTCGCCTGGTCCCGCCCGGAGCCGTTAGACTCCGGACGGGGATGCGTGTGCTGCGTTACGACCGTTTCCGCCGCTTCAGCCCGAGCAGGGCCAGCCCGAGCAGCGACAGCCCGGCCGGCTCGGGGATGGGCGGCGGCTCGGTCCGCAACAGGCCGCCCGCACCGTAATTGCCGTCGAGGTCGGCCAGCGCCCAAGCGAAGCCGCCCAGATAATTGTTCTCCAGCAGCAGGGGATCGTAGTAGATCGCCTGGCCCGCCGGGGCACGGAGGACAGTCTGCTCTGTGACGAACGGGTCGTCGGGCGTGCCGCTGCCGTTCACCAAGGAGTCGACATCGAAATTGAGCAGATCGCCTTCGACATACGACATGCCGGCCCCCGCATCCATCTTGACCTCGTGGAAGAGGCGAAGGTCCAGTTCGCCCAGTATGATGGACCCGCCGATGCTCTGCAGGTTGAGCACGCCGCTGCGGGTGCCCGTCGTGCTGTCGGGATCACCAGAGCTGGCGTCGACGCGCCCGATCGTGATGTCCTGTACGATCGAGCTGATGTCGATGTCACCGGCCCGGAACAATTGGTGGGCCGGGCTTTGTGCTCTCGTATAGGCGAGCAGCTCGTCGTGGATGGTGACCGAATGGTAGTTCTGGATGGTCACGTCGCCCGCTTGGTGGTGGAAGGAGCTTCGGTTGTTTTGTGCCCGGATGGCGTTGACCTCGAACGTATCGCTGGTCGCCACGCCATCCTCCAGTGCGTCACCGTCGAACACGACGTGGCCTGCGGTCCCCCCCGCCGTCTGGCTAGAGTAGGTGTTGGTATCCAGCGTGCCGGCAAGAAAGGCACCGTCGTGGTGGACAGTGATATGTCCGCCATTTTGCGCACGACTGGCAGTGACGATGTCGCCGGGGGTTCCGCCGCCGTCCGCGATAGTGACATCGCTACTCGAGTGGATGGTCACGGCTCCGCCCCAGCCCGTGCTGGTTTCACCGGTGCCATCGTAGGGCACACCGGCACGGATATAGCCGACCCTGACGTTACCGGCGCGGATATTGGAATCCCCTATCTCGACATCCCCAGCCCGTGTGTTAACCGTACCACCCCAACTCCCGCGATAACTCGGGCGTGTGTCGATCCCACCAATGTCAACTTCATCGACATTAGCGAGGATCACGTGGCCGGCATGCTTTCCATCGAAATCGTTGCCGACATAAGTCGAGAACGCTTCCGCACCTGTGCCGACGATATTGCCGCCGTTGAGGTCAAACCGCAAGCTGTCGCTCTGCGTATTGCTCTGATGGGCCCGGATTCTATGCCCCCCGAGGTCCAGCCCGGCACTGGCCGGGTTGCCGTCACCATCGGCATCGGCCCAGTTGTACAGCCAGGGATCGTCCCGGCTGCCGTCGCCGCCGGTTTGCACGATGGACTCGGCGGCGGGAGGGGTTGCCTCATCTTCGCCGACCAGATCTACGCCGCCCTGGAGGTTCTGTTCACCTGTCAAGCTGAACGCCAACGCATTCAGCGACAGCCCCACAACCAGCCCGAACATCACTGCCACGATCATCATTCTCTTCAACATTTTGCTGCTCCTTTCAATCAAAACTTGTTTTCCAGTACGATGCGTCAGTGCGTCTGCGGCAATCGTTCTCATTCCCGTTCCTGTTCTCCTTTCCGCGCCCCGCGGGCGCTTTTCCCTGCGGGTCCGTTCCCCGATCCCTGCGGATCGGGCCTGGCAGGCAGGAATGCCTGCCCCACCGGTCGAGGCGGTCTCACGTCATTGGCGTCCTCCTTCTGAACAGGTGGCTTCGTTGCCCGTGCGTCCGAACGACAGCGTTCTGCGTTGGCGTCCTCCTTGCAAGCAGTCCGCGTTTTCAATCCAACGGTCCACGACCGCTTCCTTTTGCTCCGTGGCACGGCCGGCCTGGCCGTGGAACACACGGGCTGGAAGCCCGTGCCACCACCGGTCCGCCCGCTCGACCCTCACCCGCCCGCTTCGCTGGTGGCTCGGCGGGCGACCTCTCCCTGGCAGGGAGAGGGGTCAGAAGCACCACGGCCCCACGTTTCCAGGCACGCGCCGGCACAGAGGCGGGCCGGCGAAAGTACCCGCGCACCCATGCACCCGTGCGCCCATGCGCCCATGCTGCCGCCTGCTACATCGCGGCGGTCTGTGACTTCATGCCGAGCGTCTCGGCCGCCAGCGTGCTCTTGCAGTCGGGGCACTGCCACAGTTCGATCGGCGGCAGCGGGCCGAGCCGCTGCACCGAGTGGAACCGTGCCCTGCGGTGCTCACACTCGCTTGTCTGTGTCATACCAACTCCTTTCGTCTGCTCCTTGCTCGGTTCGGGACGTTCCCGAACCCGGACCGTCCGAACGGCCCACACAGCCGCCGGACCGGGCCGACATCTATCGCCTCCACGGGCTGTCCGCCCGCGGCACGACTCCTGCTTTCCATCACGGGCGAGAGCGCCCGCGCAACCTGGCACCCGAAAGGACGGGTGTACGGCGGGAGAACAGGAGTACGGGAGCAGGGGGAACACACCCCATTCGCCCGTGCGCCTATGCGCCACACCTGGTCCCGCCCGGCGCCCTTCGACGCCGGACGGGGATGCGTATATGCTGCGTTACGACCGTTTACGCCGCTTCAGCCCGAGCAGAGCCATGCCGAGCAGCGACAGCCCGGCCGGCTCGGGGATGGGCGGGACAAAGCCACCCTCGATGCCCGTCAGGTAGATACGGTGTACGTCCGAAACAAAATGTTCCTGAAGGAACACTCCGGCATAGGTGGTGTCCCAATCGACAAGAGAGTCGTCCAGCACGAAGCCGGTCAACTGGTTCCCATCCAGCGAAGCATTCAGCTCTCCGGTGAAATGGAACAGGTCGAATTGGTAGTGGGGCTCAATGAAGTCCAGGGAGCCCAGGGCGTCGACCAACTGGAGTTCCCAGTTGCTGCCCAGCGACAGGTCCCCATCGACGTGGATCAGGTCGTGGTTCACCGGGCTGCTGATGGTGTACTCGTAGACCGAACCGCCCGACATATCGAGGTCGCCCACGATGTTGAGCGTGCCGACACTGGTACCGGGTGCAACCCGGGCGCCGCCGTCGACATCCACGTCGCGCTCGATGGTTCCCGTTCCGCCGAGCGTGGCACCACTGAGGACTCGGACAAACTCGCCCGGGCTTGGTCCCACCGAGCCGGTAACCAGCAGCGTGCCTTCCTGAACGAACATCCGATTCAGGATGGCGTTTTCGCCGCCGAGCACCAGAGTCCCCTCGCCTTGCTTGCGAAATGGGAATTGCCAGGTACCAGTTCCTCCAGTGAGGTCGCCATGCATCACGGCGGTCCCGGCGCCGACATAGATCTCCGTGGCGCGGCTACTGAGGAGTTGAACGGGGTTCAGGAAGTTCAGCGTCCCGTCGGCCCCATCCGTGTTGAGGGTAAAATAACCAGCCCAGTCCGTTGGACTGAACGGTGCCTGGCCCCACTGCAGGTTGCTGAGTGTCACACCATCATCGTCGAGGAATGCGACGTCGATGGTCTGGCCGCCGTGGACGCTGAAGCCAGCCCACCGACCGGTCACCCGCATCTCGCCGGGACCGTCGCCGCCGACGCGGATGAGAGAGTCCGCCAACTCCAACACACCACCCTGCAAACGGAGGTTGCCGTCGCTGACGGGGAGCCCTTTGGCGAGCCGTAGCGCGCCGCCAGACACGCGGGTGTCCCCTTCGTAATCGGTGCCGGTGTCGGACAGGATCAGTGTCCCGGCCCCGCTCTTTTCCAGCGTGTAGTTGGCCGAGCCGCTGATCGCGCCGCTGATTTCAGCGGTGCCGGCCCCGACATGGATTTCCCGAGTCCGGGTTCCGGTCGCTGTATCGCCGAAATCCAGGCCATGTTGGAAATGCAGGGAGCCGTCTGCGGTGGCAGCGTTCAGGACCAGGGTCCCATCGCTGTTTCCATCCGACGGGGCAAAGAATCCGGCGCCCCATGGGAGGATGTTTTCGCCGTCAAATGCAACCGTGACGGCTGCACCCTCGGCGACGGAGAACCCGCTGTTGTTTGCGGTAAGCTGCATCTCGCCGGCACCCGACCCGCCGGGGCGGACCAAGTCAACCGACGTTTCCAGCACGCCGCCGGCGAGGTTGAGGTTCTCCGCACCCAGGCCGACGCCTTCGTCGGCCCGCAGCACGCCGCCTTCGACCAGCGTCTGGCCGGCGTAGGTGTTATTGCCGGACAGCGTGACGTAGCCGTCGCTGGTCTTGGTCAGCCCGGCCGCACCGCCCAGGTCGGCGGTGACCGTGCCGTGATGCATCTCGTAGTGAGCGGGGGTGTCGATAGCTCCTGTGACGGTACCGTCGAGGAGCACCAGGTCGCCGTCGCCGATGGCTCCGGTGACGTTGAGCAGCCCGCCCTGGTCGACGGTGGTCGATCCGCCGGTGGTGCCGCTGACGTGCAGTTCGGCGCCCTCGACGGTGACCGGACCGACGACGGAGCCGGTGACGTTGAGCACCCCGCCCTCGACGGTGGTCGGGCCGGTGTAGATGTTATCGGCGGACAGGGTGAGGGTGCCGGGCCCGGCCTTGACCAGGTCGGCATCTCCGCTGATTACCCCGGCCACCTCGACGCCCTGGCCCGCGTATTGTGTTTCCACGACCAGATCGTTGGCCAGTGTCATGTCGACCGATACGGTGTGGTCCACCGAATCCGATCCGGCGATCAGCAGTGCGCTGCCGTCGGTCCCGGTGTCCATGGTGATGACATCGCCGGTTCCGCCCTGGAGGTCATAGGACGTGTCCCCCTCGAGGCGGATTGCCCCGACGACTACCTCGCCGATGACGGTGGGAGTGTGCGTCACTCCGGCCGTTCCGAACAGGGCGAGCGTGCCCGCCGAGGTAGGGTCGCCGTCCGGGTCGCCGTCGAACCGGTCGTCGGCCCACTCGCCGTGTGTATTGCCGACCCACACGTGCTCGACCAAATCGGGCACCAACAGGCCGCCGTCGTTGATGTCACCAGCCAGGTTGGCCAATGTGTAGGTGCTCATCCCGAGGTAGGCGTTCGCGGCCGCCCAGGGGTCGTACATGATCTCCTGGCCGCTCGGGGTGCGCAGGTGGTCGGTGGCGGGTACGAACCCGGTCAGGTCGCCCTCGATGTACGAGGTCCCGCTGTCGCTGCTGAGCGCGGCGTAATGGAGCAGGTCCAGCTCGAGCGAGTTCAACGTGACGGTCCCGCCGCTGCCGGCGGTTGTCAGGAGCGTGAGGGCTCCGTGTCGGTCTCTGTGACCGAGGGCATAATCCAGGTTGATCTGCCCGTCGATCGTGATATCGCCGCTCACGTCGGTAATCGACACGTCGGCGGCGTGAGTCTGATGCCCGGTCGCGCCTGGTCCTCCGACATGGAAGCCGTCGATGTCGCCCGTGATATGCACGCTTGTATATCCGCTGATTTCCACACGGCTGCCCCGGTTTCCATAATTGTCACGCAGATAGGCGGCGCGGATATGATTGACCTCGAACGTCCCCGTTCCGTCCCCGGAGATTGAGATTTCGCCGGGAGTGGCGCCGGCAGTATGAATCCCGCCGGTCCACGATTCGAGGTTGTTGGCGGCGAAGTCTCCGGTATGCACGATGTTGATGTGCCCGGAGTCATAGGATCCCGTCGAGGAACGGATGTCGCCCCGGTTGCCAACGCTGTCCTCGATGCGTACGGCGCCGCTGCTGTGGATGGTGATATCGCCGCCGTGGCCGAGTCCGAGGGACGGGTCGCCCCAATCGTTGCCCTGGTGGGCGTGGAGGAACTCGACTCGGATGGGTCCGGCCAGCGCGCCGTCAGCTCCGATCGTGATGTCGCCGGCGTTCACAGCGGGCCCGGCCCAATTTGAGAGGTTGTGGGCGTGGGTGGTGATGCCGCCCATTTCAATGGTGCCGACGTTCTCGATCACCACGTGGTCTGCGTTCCGCCCACCTCCGCCACCGGGGTAGGTCGAGATGGCGGTGCCGTCGTCGCCGGTGATGTTGCCGTTGTTCAGCAACAGAGTAATGCTGCCATGTGCGTCGTGTTCGGTCAGAAGTTTGAACGATCCGAGCGAGAGGCCGGGGTCGGCCACCGGGGTGTTGCTGCCGTCGCCGTCCCTGTCGCCCCAGTCATACGTCCAGTCGTGATCGGCCCCGCTGGGGGTGATCTGATTGCCGGCTCCGTCCCCGTCGAGAACGGCGCCGCCGGTCAGGTCCTGGTCGATCGAAATATCGAACGCTGACGCGCTCAACGACAGCCCGAAGACCAGCCCGAACATCACTGCGAGAATGGTCATTCTCTTCAACATTTTTCTGCTCCTTTCTGCTTGAGAAACAATTCCATTACGACACGTCTGCGGCTTCGTTTTCATACCTGTTTCTGATCTCCTTTCCGCGCCCCGCGGGCGCTTTTCACTGTCGTGTCACTCGATCGGCAAAACAACGGTCTTGCTCCATAGGCGTCCTCCTTCGAACCGGTTTCGATTGCGGTCCACGGTCCATTGACCGCTTCCTCTTTCTCTGTGGCACGGGGGCTGGAAGCCCGTGCCGCCTATCCTGTTTTCAACCACGGGCAAGATGCCCGTGCCACGTCTTCTCCTGTCCGCCGTCCGGCGAGAGCACTCGCGCACCCACGCGCCCGTGCTCTCATGCCGCCTTTTGCTACATCGCGGCGGCCTGCGGCCGCTTGCCGATGGTCTCGGCCGCCAGGGTGCTCCTGCAATGCGGGCACTGCCACAGTTCGACCGGCGGCAGCGGGCCGAGCCGCTGTACCGAGTGGAACCGTGCGTCCCGGTGGTCGCATTCGTTTCTTTTCTGGGCCGTCGCCTTCATCATTCTGCCCTTTCCGCCCCTCTCCAAGCTCCTGATCGCCCGGGCGTCCATAGTTGCCCGGAATCATCCCAGGCGGTATCAACAACCGTCTACGCTCATATACTGCAAATAACGTGCCAACCGAGCTTATTTTCTGACCGTCGAAGTCGCAACCATATGTCAGAATAAGAGATACGGATCAGGATACACGTTGTGGGTTATCCGCCGGATTGAGCGCTCATGTTGCAAAAAAACAACACGGAATCGCCCTGATATGCCGGAATCTGTCGTAACCAACTAAAGGATAGTGGGTTATGCGGTGTTGATTTAAATCAACATTGTTGGGCGGACATGTTGCCGAAAAACAACACATGCCCGGT
>PWKM01000074.1 GCA_003559755.1 Planctomycetota bacterium | reverse complement strand
GGCGGGGTCAGCGCTTTAGCAGCATTTCTTCGCGGTCTGCAAGTTGCCGATTAAATCACCGCATTCCCGATGTCAATGTACGCATTATATTCAAAAAGGCCGCATAAGTCAAGCAAAAAATCCGCCCACCGAAACCACCTCTGTTGGAAAGATAAACGAAGGAATTGACAAGATACAGGCAAATCAATACGATTAGGGGGATTCTGATTTTCTGGGTGTTGGGGAGCTTGCGTTAGGTAGAGGGCATTTATTGCAGAGAGCAGGAGGAACAAGATGAGCAAGAAGACGGAATTGGACTTCAGCCGTGCCGATTGTTGTCGCCGAATTTTTGAAGCGGTGCGACGCCAACTCGATCTCGCCCGTATGCTCGATGTGACGCCCTCGGCGATCTCGAACACGAAGAAGCGGCAGCAGTGTTCGCTCGAGATGGTGGTCGCGGCATCCATGCTCACCGGCCAGCCGATCGAGTGGTTTCTGTTCGGTGAGCAGGGCAAGAAAGGCGGCGCCACACCAGGTGCCCAAACGCCCCCGCTGCAAAAGCAGATCGAACGCCTCGAGCAGACAATGCGGCAAATGGAACAGCGGCTCGACCTGCTCGAGAGAGGCTGCTGCTCAGAGTAAGCTGCGCTGAGCGGATGCGGTCACTTGAGTGTGCTCTATACGAGGCGGGCGGATGCAGGGCCGTCCGCAGAAGGGAGTGCCGACACTGCGGCAAACGGATCACGACCTGGGAGAAGGAGATCAGCACCTGATCGGCCCGTTGATCTGGCTGCGTGCCGGTGCGAGCATCCTCGCCTTAGCGGACGTTACCTCAGGATACGTAGTTGCGGCAGAGCCTTCTGCAACTCAGCAAGTCCCTCGTTGGTGACCTGCGTGCCAACTAGCCAGAGTCGTCGCAACTGAGCCATCCCATGGATGTAATACAAATCCTCGTCAGTCACTTGTGTGTTATGGAGCCACAACTCCTGCAGTTGGGTCATGCCGCGGAGATGCACCAGCCCGGGTCCGCTGATCTGCGTGCCCCGCAACTCAAGGAACTGCAACTCGTTCATGTCCAGGAGGTGCTCTAGCCCCGCGTCAGTGATCTGCGTGTCCGGCAGCCTTAATGTCCGCATCCGGGTCATGCCGCTGAGGTGCTTCAGCCCGGCGTCGGTGATCTGTGAGTGGCCCAGCCTGATTCTCTGCAACTGAGTCATTCCGCGCAGGTGCTCTAGCCCGGCGTCGGTGATCTGTCTGGTCCCCAAGTTAAGATCGAGCATCTCGTTCATACCCAGAAGATGCGCCAGCCCTGCGTCCGTGACCCGTGTAAATCTCAGCGAAAGCCGTCGTATCTGTGTCATGTCGGCGAGGTGCTCCACCCCGGCGTCAGTGACCCGTGTATGCTGCAGGTCAAGGTTCCGCATCTGGGTCATGCCGCTGAGATGCTTCAGACCTGCTTCCGTGACGGGGGTGCGCCCCAAGCCAAGGTTCTGCATTTCGGTCATACCCCGAAGGTGCTGTAGTCCCGCGTCCGTGATCTGTGTTCGGTACAAGTCAAGGTCGCGCATCTGGGTCATGCCGCTGAGGTGCTTCAACCCCGCGTCTGTGACCCGTGTTTGATATAAGTCAAGATGCTGCATCTGGGTCATGCCCCGGAGGTGCTCCAGCCCCGCGTCCGTAATCTGTGTTCGCCTCAGAACAAGTGTTCGCATTTGGCTCAGGCCTTTAAAGTGCGCCAAGTCTTGGTCTGTGGTAATGCGACGCAGCTTTACACCGGGGATTCCTTTCGCCTCGATCTCGGCGACCAAGTCCGACATCGACACATCGCCAGGTTCGACCCACCACCTGACACCGCCGGGAATGACGATCGGTTCATCCGAAGGGGTGATTCCGACTAATTGGCTTTTGGGGCGTCCATACTCCATTTCTGTTGGCAATGTATACTCTTTTAACCGCAGGATGCGCACTCCCAATGTGAGTTCGGAATTGAAGGTGAGGGCTTCGGCATCCGGTTTCTCGATAACCGGCTCATCGATCTCAACAGGGGGCTGGGCCTTGTCGCCATCCTCGATAGCTGGCTCATCAATTTCACGATGAGGCTGGGCCTCGTCATCACCGTTCCCGCATCCTCCCGCCGCCAGAACCGCCAGACCCACCACCAAAATCCGACCAACCGTCCGTGCATAACTCATCGTGCCCTCCTCCTCTGTTGGCCCTCACTCAGAACTACCTACCGCCACACGCCATGTGTAAGGCGTTGCCGGTTATTTCGTCACTGAAATTATTGCCGATCCAGATCACTATGTCAAGCAGAAAGATTGAACTTTTTTCATAGAAACTCGCAGCCCCCGCCGCCGGAACAATGTGCGAAGCCGGTCGCTCTCAACATCTTTCCGTGGCGAATCTCTACATACGTAACAACCCGACGAAACGCCGAGGGCATCCTTGTCCTCACATGCCAGCCGTGGAAAAACAGCATAGATAACACGAGACCGGGCGACGGGTCGGGCTGATCGCCCGACTCGCAATCGAAAGAACGAGGCCGTCTGGGGCCAGACACCCAGGCGGTCTTTCCTTTTGGCATCGTCCGGCCCGAACATGAACGAAGGCCCAACCGATGGCCGACGAACTGAAGGACAAGATCAGACTTATGCGGAAAATCCACATAGGTTTGAGCCAACCTGATAGAGAGCCCGTGCTCACGCAGTCCTCGGGGACTGGCTGTCGTCGGATCGCCCGGCGGTCGTTCCCCCCCTTGAGGGGCGGGCAAAGCCGGCGCAGGGAACCCGCAACTGATCCCGCCTCCGGCGACGACGCACGTCACCTTTCGAACCAGGCATAGCACCGCAGAGCGGCGGCCGATACGACGGCCCCTCCGGTCGCCCATCGCCACGACTATGTAGACGAAGCACCCGCCTTCCGACCGCTCGCCACGGCTGGCACGATACCCCTGCGCGCGCAAACATGCCGCTCGAATCCCGATTGAAGCGGATCGAGCAGACACGATACCCCTGCGCGCGCAAACATGCCTCCAGTCTACAGCAGGACAGACAAATGGGGAATGTTCTCTTTGGGACATAAGGGTTTGCAACAGACATCAACGGGACGTTGGACTCTGGCGAAAGCCACTTTCAGGGCGGTCGAATGTGCCCATCAGAACTTCTATCAAAAATATCCAGATTTTTTTCTTGACAACATCCAGAGTTTGGGTTATGTTTTAGATACACGAGCGGAATCTGATTGTCACCAAGGCGTCTTACCACCTTCCGGGCAGTGTCTTTCGGCAAGAGGGCGATCTTTCGTCCTGTTGGAAAGAGGAGGAGGGTATATGGGGCCATCGAGGTGGCAGGCGCATCTTTCTGAATCCTCAGTGTCGGCTCGGCGGGCTGTCCTGGTGTTCGTGTTTGCGCTGGGTACCGCTGTCGCCGTTGCCGCACAGCCCCCGGTCCCGGCGGGCGACTCGCCGGGGCCGGCCCCTCTGTCCACCAACGAGCAAGTGTCCGACGCGCTGGCGAAGACCTGGTCGGCGTTCTACGGGGGGAAGTATGACGACGCGATCAGTCTGTCCGAGCCGCTGACGAAGCTCTCGGACAGGCGCTTCCGGTGGGCGGCCGTCGAGGCGGCCCACATTCGTGCCCGCTCGATGTGGGGCAAGGGCGACGCCCAATCGAGGGCCGCGGCCCGACAGCTCTGGGACCGGTTGGAACGCTCGTCGACACTCGACGCGCTGCTGGTGCGCTTGAAGATAGTGCAGGCGCTGAGGCTCGAGGCGGCGGACGATCCTGCAAGGCTCGGCCGTGCCATCGGCATCCTCGAGCAGATAGTACGGGACAACCCGCCGAACACCGCACTGCCGGAGGCGGCGATTGACCTGGGCCGGCTTTATACCAAGGCCGGGCGGTTCGAGGACGCGAAGCGGACTCTCGATTTCGCCGTCTCCACGATGGGCAACCGGCGCACGGTCGACCGGATGGAAATCACCGAGGCCCTGGCGAAGGCATACGTGGACGCCGGGAAGCTGGAGCTTGCTCGGCTTGCTTACGCGAAGGACGCCGGGCGTGCCGACTTCGAGGCGGCGGAGAAGCTCGAGCAGGCGGCCCGGTCCGCTCCGGCGGCAGCCCGGGTGCAGAAGTATGGGGAGGCCCTGGCCGCGTACCAGGCCGTCGTCGAGCAGTTCCCGGAAACCGATTACGCCCCTCGCAGCGAGCTTGCCATCGGGCGCTGCTATCTGGGGCAGGGCCGGCTCGAGCTCGCGGCCGAGCACTGGAAGAAGTTCATCGCGGCGAAGCCGGCCGGCCCGTGGCGTGGGCAGGCGTTCGTCGCGTTGATAGACGTCTGCCTGGAAGAGCTGCTCGATCTGGCGGAGTCGGCGAAGTACGCCGACCTCGTCCGCCCGACGCTCCGGGCCGCCCTGGCCGACGAGGAGACGGCGGAATCGTGGCGGCCCGTCGCATACGACCTTCAGTATCGGATCGGGCTGGCGAACCTTCTCCGGAGCAATGGGCAGGCCGCGGCCGAAGCGTTCGAGCAGGCGAAGACGCTTTCCAGGCGCCGCCGCCACCGTCACCTGGACCTGATGATCGCCGCCTCGCGGGGCGGCTGGCCCGTCGTCCCGCAGGACGTCCTGGGTCGTGCCGGCCTCGCGTCGGACAAGGCCGCCCTGGCGTTGGCACTGGGCGTCGTTCACCTCGCCGCCGACCGTCCCGACAGTGCCGCCGCGCTCTTCGACCGCGTAGACGGTTCGGGCGACACGCCGATGGACCGGCTGCTTCCGGGCGTCATGCCGCCGCAGCGGGCGTTCGCCGCGTTCGGGCGCGGCGCGGCCCTTCAGACCCGGAGGCGGTCTGCCGCAGCAGCACGGGACCAATTCGCCGCCTCCCTGCGCGCGTTCCCGGATGGCACCTGGCACGACGAGACGCTCTACCGCATCGCAACCATCACGCAACATCTGACCGACGCCGGACACCGTGCGGCGCGGCGTCCTGCGCCGGAGACCCCGGACGAAGAAGAGGCCGCAGCCCAGGCCGAGAGCGAACGGCTGGCGGCGCTGCTCGAGGCAAGGGAGGAGATGCTCTCCTACTGGCAATCACTCATCAGGCATTACCCGGACAGCCCGCGATGCGAGCACGCGTTCTACAACGCCGGACTCCTCTTGAGCGTTATGGCCGAGGACGCTCCCGCCGCACGCTCCGAGGCGCTGTGGCGGCGAGCCTCCGCGATGTTCGGGCGTTTCCGCGAGTCCTATCCGCAAAGCCCGCTGGCCGGGGACGCCATCGTCCGGCAGACCGGTATCGCGATGGAGCAGCTTCTCGACCTCGCACTTGCCCGTGAGGCGGCCGAGCAAGGCATCGCTTGGGCGGGGGACGCCGAGGCCGAGGCCGGGGCGCCGGAGGAGGGCGAGGCCGAGAGCCTGCCCCTCTGGGCGATGAGGGGCCGCCAGGCCCCGCCCGCCTCGCCAGGCGAAGTGCTTTATGTCTGCAGTGTGCGTGCCGGGCTCGCAGCTCACATTGAGCAGGATTACGAACGGGCGACGCTCCGGTACAAAGCCGCTTCGGAGGCCGGCAGTCCCCGCCGGAACCTCCCCGGGGCGCCGCCCGTCGGACTCGAAGAACAGCTCCTCGGGTACGCCGAGGCGGCCGTCCCGCTCGCCCCCGCCGACACGCTCCGGGGCGCCCGCGAGGCCGCTGTCCTGCTCTCGCTGGGCGACCTCTACTACGTCGCCGGCCGGCACGGCCGGGCCCGGGCATACTTCGACCGCGTCGGCGAGATTGCCGCCGCCACGCCCGCACAGAGAGCGTTCGCAACGTTCGGACAGGGGGCCGTCCTCCAGGCGGTGAACAGGCCCGGCGACGCAACCGAGCAATTCCTCGCATCGATCCGGGCGTTCCCGGCCGGCACCTGGCACGACGAGTCGCTCTACCGCGTCGCCACGATCATCGAAGACCGGGCCCGGAACCGATACGGCACGGCAGCCCGGCCCGCCGAGGGCGCGGACGACGACCCGGCCCGCCCACGCCCGGCGGCGGAGAGAGAGGCCGCCGACAGGGCCGAACGACACCGCCGTGCCAACCTCGTCGCCGCGAGGGCCCGGGCACTGCCCCACTGGCGGGGGATCATCGAGCGCTACCCCGAAAGCCCCCGTGCCGAACAGGCCCTCTACCGCATCGGCGTCATCCAATACGAACTCGCCGAGACCGGCCGCAGCCCTGGCGGGCGTCCTCTCCCGCCCGCCCTCCAGGAGCAGGCGTGGAAGGACGCCGCCGCCACCTTCACCCGGTTCTGCGAGAAATACCCCGAGAGCCTCTATTCCGGCGGCGCCCTCCTCCTGCACATCGACGTGGCTCTGGAGAGGATGTTCGATGTCGATCTGGCCGAGAAACTGGCGGATCAGGGGGTGCGGTGGATCGAGGCGGCGACGGAACCCGAAATCCGCTGGCCGCCCGAGGTCGTATGGGCTGCCTGGCAGCAGCATCCGGTCAAGCCGGCGGAAACCGCGATCCGGTCTGTCGTCTACAATCTCCGGCTTCGGGGCATCTTTTCCGCGTACCTCGCCGGGAACTATGCGAAGGCGAACCGGTTATTGTCGAGCGCCGGGCCCCTGGAGCCAGTGGACGGCCAAATCGATGCCAAGCAGATCCAGAGGATCGGCCTGCATTTCCTTCAAAGGGCCATTGCGGCGCAGAGACCCGTCTGGAACCAGGAGGTTCTCGCGAAGGCTCGAACCGATCGACAGCGCACGGCCCTCAAACTGGCCGACCTCTACCTGCGCGTCGTCCGTACGGACAATGCCGCCGCCATCTACGAGCGAATCATCGACGAAGACCCCGCCTTCGCACCGGCTCTGCCGGTGCTGGAGGTTTATGCGCGCATTCAGTTGGCCCGGGCCTACGCCTACGATCAGAAGTTCCACGGGCGGGCTCTCGAGACGCTCCAGGGCCTATACAAGCCCGAACTCGCCGGCGAACCGCAGGTCGCCGAGGGGCTGGTCTGGCTGGGGACGATGACGTTCAACTTCACGCAGGACCCCCGAAAGGCCATGCCGCACCTGGAACAGGTGATGGAACGTTTCCCGGACGCCCCGTCGACAGAGCGGGCCATGTACTTCTACGCCCTTATGGCCGTTGGCTCCGAGGACCGGGCTCGGGCCGAGGCCGCCTGCAAGCGGTTCCTGGCGACCTATCCCGACAGTATTTGGTTCCAGCACGTGCGGGCCCTTCTGGATCGTGATGCAAAGGAATCCCCCCCGACTGAGAGGAGTGAGCGATGAGACGAACAGGCGCGGAGCGAGCGGTGCGATTTGTGCTGGTGTTTTCGGTGTT
>PWKM01000309.1 GCA_003559755.1 Planctomycetota bacterium | reverse complement strand
GCATCGCCTTCGCACACCTGTACCTGAACCGGCTGGGGACCGACGGAGCGACGGCCGATCTGCCCCTGCACGGGCCGGCCGTCTTCCAGGAAGTACCGCAACGGCGTGGGAACCCGCAGGAGGTTTCGCCCTATAGTGTCGCGCTCAGCCCCGACGGCGAGTGGCTGTATCTCACGGGCTATCACTTCGGGCGGATCGCCAGCGCAACGCAGGACCTCAACCGGTTGACTGACGTCCGCACGCTGCCGGTGGTATTTCGGCTCCGGATGGACGGGGGCGAGGAACTCGAGGTGTTCAAGGGCGTGGCCGATATCGAACGAGCCGGCTCCGGCAACGACCAGTTCAAGGTCCCCAGTTCTGTCGATGTCGACGAGGAGGGTCGGGTCTATGTCGGCGACTACATGAATGACCGCGTCCAGGTCTTCGATGCCGACGGAAACCATCTCAAGAGCATTAATGCGTATCGGCCGGCCCACGTCCACGTCCACCGTCAGACTGGGCACATCTACGTGTTCTCCTGGTGGGTTCGTAACCAGTATGAGAACGAGGGTGTCGAGCGGAAGATGGTCGAGTACGGCCCGCTCGACAACCCCGAGAAAATCCGCGAGGTCGAGCTGGCGCCACAGGGCCAATTCAGCACGAGCTGGGGGGCACGATGCCCCATCGAGTTCTCGGTCGAGGTCGATTCCTGGAGTGATCCGATCCGCATCTGGATCGCCGAACCGTGGACCGGTGCGAACGTGCTGAACCGGGGACGCATTCGCCACAGCAACGTCCAGGTGCGCGAACTCCGCGGAAACAGGTTCGAGACCGTCCACGACTTCAACGACGAGGTAAGGGAGCGGGGGGCGTACGTCAAGTCCCCGACTTACTATCGCCAACGGCTTTACGTCAACCCGAAGACGGGCATATGTTACTTGGCCGAGGGGGACGGCTCGGCCATCGGCAAGTCGTTCAAAGAGTTGCACGAGCTGGACCACCGAACGGGGCGGGTGCGCCGCATCCAGATTCCGTTCAACGCCGAGGACATGACGTTCGATCATAACGGCCTGGCATACCTGAGGAGCATCAACGTCGTGGCCCGCTACGATCCCAGCCAGGGCTGGCGCGAGGTCCCGTGGGATTACGGCGAGGCGCGGAGAAACGTCGGCTATGGATGGATGAGCGGAATGCGGAGGGCCGATGTCGTCTCCGGGCTGGTCCTGCCGGCCGATGCCAACTGGCATCACGGGGGGATGGCGGTCTCGCTCAACGGCAACCTGGTAGTCTCCTGCGGCCTCAACGTGTCCTTGTCTGTCCGGACCACAGCCAGATATGAGCACGACGGCGATACGTACATCCCCGAACTGTATCCCGGCCGCCTGTTGCGCGGGCGAGGCGGCTCGTCCACGCACCACGTGTGGGACCGGCACGGCCAGGTGGTCTATGAAGATGTCGCCCAGGGCCACGCCACGCCGTACGGAGTCGGGATCGACGCGGACAATAACATCTATATTATGTCCGGCGCGACACGGGTGATTGACGGAACCCCGTACTTCAACCGGATGACCGGGACGCTGATGAAGTTCCCGGCCGGCAAAGGGCGCCTGCTCAGCCGGAATCGGGCCGAGGTCCCCCTGCCCGAGAGTCGGTATCCCCAGCGGTCCATCGACGTGACGAGCGGCCACCAGGGGCAGGCCTGGGTCGAGGACGCCGAGTGGCTGTACGGCGGGGTCGGGTTCAGCGCCGCGGGCGTGCACGGCTGCTCCTGCTGGAACGCCCGGTTCGACCTCGACTACTTCGCCCGGTCGTTTGCCCCCGAGATGGACCGGTACAGCGTGGCCGTGGTTGACCGGTCGGGCAATCTCATCACCCGCATAGGCAGGTACGGCAACGTGGACGACGGCGTCCCGCTCATCAAGGATGGCGGTCCGGAGGAACCTCGTTCGATCGGCGGGGATGAGGTCGCCCTGTTCCACGCCCCGTACCTGGCCACTCACACCGACCACCGGCTGTTCATCGCCGACCCGGGCAACGGGCGGGTACTCAGCGTCAAGCTCAACTACCACGCGACCGAAACGACGGACCTCAAGGACGTTCCCGATGCGGCCGAGTAACCGGCATCACACGAAGGCCGCCGGAGCTTGATAACAGGGAGAGACCTTTCGGAGTGTTCCGTGGAGCCCGATCCTTGCCGCAGGACCGTTTCGCATTGGCTTGCGAGAAACGATCCGCTCCGCGCGCCAAATCAGAACGGCTTGGAATCAAGCGACTTGTGTGCCGCCGGTCACATACCGAGTGACTGCCCGCCTCTGTTCTGGGGTTGACTTGGGCCGACGGGTTTGATAGGTTCACGTCAGAGCGAGGCCCGCCGTTGGCCACCACGCAATCTGCCCGGTCGGGTTGGGTCAACACAGTCTTTTTATCGGTCGGAGGCATCATATAAGGAATGCGAATGATTGAAGGTGGTATCACTTTTGGCGATGTCCTGTTGGTGCCACAGCGTTCCGGTGTGTTGCCAACCGAGGTAAGCACGGCGACCCACCTGACCCCGACCATCGACCTGAATGTTCCCCTGCTCTCGGCCCCGATGGATACAGTGACCGAGTCCGCCCTGGCCATTGCCCTGGCCCAGGAGGGAGGGATGGGGTTCATACATCGCAACCTGACCATAGACGAGCAGTGCCGGGAGGTGGAGAAGGTCAAGCGGTCGGCGAATGGTATCATCCTCGACCCGGTAACGCTGCCGCCCGATGTCAGTGTGGCCCGTGCGATCGAACTGATGGAGCGGAAGAGCATCTCGGGCCTGCCCATTGTCGAGGACGGCCGAGTAGTGGGCATTCTTACCCGACGGGACCTCCGGTTCCAGTCCGATACCTCCGTCAAGATCCGGGAGGTGATGACCCAGGAGGACCTGGTCACCGCGCCCGAGGGGACCACCCTGGAGGAGGCCGAGGAGATTCTCCAGAATAACAAGGTGGAGAAGCTGCTCCTGGTGGACGATCGGATGCATCTGCGCGGGCTGATCACGATTAAGGACATCGACAAGCTGCAGCAGTTCCCGCTGGCGTGCCGGGACGACAGAGGACGGCTTCGTGTGGGGGCGGCCATCGGACCCGATGACGATGAACGGCTCGAGCAACTCATCGCCCACGACGTGGACGTGGTCTGCCTCGATACGGCACACGGCCATTCGGAGAACGTGTTGGAAGCGGTCAGCCGATACCGAGCCAACTACGATATTGAACTGATCGCCGGCAACATCGCCACCGGCGAGGCCGCTCGTGACCTGATCGAAGCAGGCGCCGACGCGGTTAAGGTGGGCATCGGCCCCGGCTCCATCTGCACCACGCGGGTCGTCGCCGGTGTCGGCGTGCCCCAGATCAGCGCCATCCAGAGCGTGGTGGAAGAAGCCGGCGACGTGCCGGTCATCGCCGACGGGGGCATCCGGTACTCGGGCGATATCATCAAGGCCCTCGGTGCCGGAGCGAGCTCGGTGATGCTGGGAAGTCTGTTCGCCGGACTGACCGAAAGCCCCGGCGAACTCATCTATTACCACGGTCGCAGCTTCAAGGTGTACCGGGGAATGGGATCGCTGGGAGCCATGGTCAAGGGCAGCAAAACCCGGTATGGCCAGCGGGGGGTGAGAAAGGCGTCGAAACTGGTGCCCGAGGGAGTCGAGGGGCGGGTGCCGCACTCCGGTCCGCTCGCCGACTATGTCTATCAACTGGTCGGGGGGATCCGGGCCGGGATGGGCTACATCGGGGCCGCGAAGATCGCCGAGGTCCGTCAGAAAGCAGTGTTTATCCGCACCACCCCCGCCGCCGCCGTTGAAAGTCACCCACACGATATCACCATCACACGGGAAGCACCCAACTACCGAGTCGAAGCGGAGGAGCCGCTTGGCTAGCGAGCATGTAAGGAGGCACCAGATGGCCAGGCCAGATGAATCGCCGTCCGGAATCGAGCAGAGCACGAGCCCGTCCGACGAAGGGAACGTCGAACGCATATTCCAGCACTTCTTCTCGCAGCGGAACCTGTTCAGTTCCATCCCACACCACGTGTGGAGCCCGCCCACCGATGTCTATCAGACACGGGATGCGTACGTGATCAAGGTGGAGATTCCGGGGATCGATGAAAAGGACATCTCGATGGAACTCAACCACAACGTTCTCACCATCCAGGGATGTCGGCGGGACAACTGCCCCGACTCGAAGATCAGCTATGCCCAGATGGAAATCCATTACGGATACTTCGAGAAAGTGGTGACCCTGCCCCATGCCATCGACCCTGATCGCAGGTCGGCCAAGTACAGCGACGGATTTCTCCGCATTTCCATTGGGAAGGCCGGGCCGGAATCAAGACGACGGACCATCCCCATCGAGTCCTGACATGACCGACGAAAGAGAACCGAAAATCATCACCCCGAACCAGCAGGAAGGGCTGTCCGAGCTGGATGGGATCCAGATCGCGGAAGAGCCCAAGCTGCCCGATACGCTCCCCGTACTGCCCACCGGGGCGAACGTCATCTTCCCGGGGATGATGGTCCCGCTCATCTTCTCCAGCGAGCGCTCCATACGGTGCATCGACGAGACCGTGGTTGACGACCGCCTGGTGGTGCTGGTCGCCCAGCGCGAAACCGACCTGGAAGATCCACAGCCGAGCGATCTGTACGAGGTCGGCTGCGCTGCGGCCATCCTCAAAATGCTCAAGTTCCCCGACGGGACAACCCGTATCCTCGCACAGGGCATGGGTCGGGTGCGAGTGGGCTCATACGTCCAGACCGATCCCTACATGGTTGCGAGCGTTAATCCGGTCGAAGAGATCCACGAGCAGACGCCGCGCGTCCGGGCCCTGGTCTCGAACCTCACGACGCAGTTTCAGAAGCTGGTCGAGCTGATGCCCAACGTGTCGGACGAGGTCAAAATCGCCGCCCTCAATATCGATGAGCCGGGCAAGCTGGCCGACTTCGTCGCGTCGAACCTCAACATCAAGACGCCCACCAAGCAGCAGATACTTGAAGAGTTCGACATCGAAACACGGCTGCAGGCGGTCACCAGCTTGATCGCCAGGGAGATGGAAGTACTCGAGCTGGGCAGCCGCATCCAGCAGGAAGTCCAGTCGGAGGTCGGCAAGCGCCAGCGTGAGTACTACCTGCGCCAGCAGTTGAAAGCGATCCGCGAAGAACTGGGCGAGGCCGGTGACCAGGGGCAGGAGGTCGAGGAACTCCGGCAGCAGATTGAGGAGGCCGACATGACCGAGGAGGCCCGGGAGGTCGCGGACAAGGAGCTCGACCGCCTGTCCCGGATGTCTCCGAACTCACCGGAATATTCGGTCATTCGCACCTACCTCGATTGGCTCATCATCCTCCCGTGGAAGCAGGAGAGCGAGGACAAGCTGGATGTGCAGCAGGCCAAGCGAGTCCTCGATGAAGACCACTACGGTCTGGAAAAGATCAAACAGCGCATCCTCGAATACCTGGCCGTCCGCCGGCTCAAACCCGCCGGGAAAGGCCCGATCCTCTGCTTCGTCGGCCCGCCCGGCGTGGGTAAGACGAGTCTCGGGCGGTCCATCGCCCGCGCTCTCGGCCGCGAGTTTCTGAGACTGTCTCTGGGCGGGATACGCGACGAGGCCGAGATTCGGGGCCACCGCCGCACCTACGTCGGCGCTCTGCCCGGACGGATCATCCAGGGCATCCGCAAGGCAGGCACGCGGAACCCGCTGTTCATGCTGGACGAGGTGGATAAAGTCGGTCGGGATTTTCGGGGCGATCCGACCAGCGCCCTGCTCGAGGTGCTCGACCCCGAGCAGAACGATTCGTTCTCCGACCACTACCTTGAAGTCCCGTTCGACCTGTCGAATGTGATGTTCATCACCACCGCCAACCTGCTCGATCCCATCCCCCCGCCGCTCAAGGACCGGATGGAGGTCATTCAACTCCCGGGTTACACCTATGACGACAAACTGCACATCGCCCAGAGGCACCTGCTGCCCAAGCAGATCGACGAGAACGGCCTGACAGAAGACCGCATCAATATTACCGACGCCGCGCTGAAAAAGATGATAAGCAGCTACACCCGCGAGGCCGGAGTCCGGAACCTCGAACGGACGATCGGCACCGTCTGCCGCAAGGTTGCCAAGTACGTGGCGGAAGGGGGGACCGAGAAGCAGTCCGTGAACGTCCGGAACCTCCACGACTACCTCGGCCCGGTCAAGTTCTTCCCCGAGGTGGCCGAGCGTACCGAACAGCCCGGCGTGGCGACCGGTATGGCCTGGACCGCGTCCGGCGGCGAAATACTGTTCGTCGAGTCCACTCGGATGCCCGGCAAAAAGGGACTCACACTCACCGGCCAATTGGGCGACGTGATGAAGGAGTCCGCCCAGGCCGCACTCAGCTACATCCGCTCCCGCGCCGACCGACTGGGCATCGATCCCGATTTCTTCGAGAACAGCGACCTGCATATCCACGTGCCCGCCGGGGCCATCCCAAAGGACGGCCCGTCGGCCGGAGTCACCATGGCCATCTCGCTCATCTCGTTGCTTACCGACACCCCGATCAAGCACCGGGTGGCGATGACCGGCGAGATTACCCTGAGGGGGCGGGTGATGCCCGTCGGCGGGATCAAGGAGAAGGTGCTGGCGGCACACCGGGCCGGTATCCGCACCGTCATATTGCCCGAAAAGAACGAGAAGGACCTGGAAGACATCCCCAGGGAAATCCGGGACGAGATTACCTTCGTCCCCGTGAAAACCATTGGTGACGCCGTTCGCGCCGCCTTCCCCGACGGTTCCGCGGGAAAGTAGGCCCCGCCGCCTGAGGCGTCATCAAGCTCGCAAGCATCCCCGCACTTCACCCGCACGGTCGGTGAGCCATAGTCTGTGGAGATAAATGCTGTTCCCCGGTCGCATCGGCACTGCCGGGTTGATAAGCAGGGCAGGGGGGAGAGGCGCGATCAGCGCCGCCGTCGCCGTCGCATCCCGAGAAGTCCGGCGAATCCCAGCAATACCAGGCCGGTCGGTTCGGGGATCGGGATTCCGGGCTGCTCAGGGCGATAATATCCGAAGTCATAACTGCTATACAGGCAATAGTTAACCACGTCCACAATGTGCCTGTCTTCGGTGGCCGGATACGACCGCTCCCAGCCGGGCTGGAGTACGGCAGTGACGACGTAAGTCCCCAGCTCGAGGTCGTCGAAGAGGTAAATGCCGTTTTCGTCGGTTTCCACCTCTCCGAGCAGGTCGCCTCCGATAGTTTCGAGCCGAACCGTCCAGCCCTCAAGAATGTGCTCATTGGGGTCGAATACACCGTCCCTGTTCAGGTCGTGCCAGGTCAAACCTGTTATGCTGGCTAAGCCCAGGCATTCGATGCTCGTGAACTCCGCGTCATGAGAGTACGGAGCGAATCTC
>PWKM01000177.1 GCA_003559755.1 Planctomycetota bacterium | reverse complement strand
CCCCACCTCGAGCTCGATACGGTCCACATCGCCGGGACCAAGGGCAAGGGCTCGACGGCGGCGATGACCGCGTCGATGCTCGCCGCATCGGGCCGGACCGTCGGCCTGTACACCTCGCCCCACATCTACGACATCCGCGAGCGCATCCAGGTCGCCGGCCAGTGGGTCCCGGAGGAGGACGTGTGCCGGCTGCTCGGCCGGCTCGTCCCCTACCTCGAGACCGCCCGCCACGGGGGCGAGACCTACGCCCCGACCTTCTTCGAAACGTTCACCGTGATCGCGTTCCTCCACTTCCTCGAACGGCAGGTCGACGCCGCCGTCATCGAGGTCGGGCTGGGCGGCCGGCTCGACGCCACGAACGTCGTCCGGCCCCGGGCCTGCGCCATCACCCCGGTCAGCTTCGACCACACCGACAAGCTGGGCGATACACTCGCCCGCATCGCCGGGGAGAAGGCGGGGATTATCAAGCCCGGTACCCCGCTGATCAGCGGCGTGCAGGAGCCGGAGGCGCTCCAGGTCATCCGAGGCCGGTGCGGTGAACTGGGTGCCGTGCTCCACGTCGTGGGCGAGGACATCACGGTGGAGCGGCCGGAGCCGGATGCCGATGGGCGGGACCCGGCGGGCACCTTCGGCGTTCGCACCTGGCGGCGGTCACTCACCGGCCTGACCCTCCCCCTGCTGGGCAGACACCAGCGGGAGAACGCGGCGACGGCCATCGGGCTGATCGACCTGCTCGACGAACGGGGGATGCCGGTCTCGGACGAGCACATACGCGAGGGCGTCGGGGCGGTCAAATGGCTCGGCCGCATCCAGCTCGTCGCCGAGCAGCCGGAGACCATCGTCGACGGCGCACACAATATCGCGAGCATCAACGCCCTGCTCGAGACCCTGGGCGAACTCGTGCCCAGACGCACCATTTTCGTCGTGGCGATCAACGCCGACAAGGACGTGGCGGGCATCCTCCGGCGGCTCGCCGGGGCCGGCGACGCGTTCGTCGTCACCAAAACAAGCAACCCCCGGGCCACCCCGCCCGACGATCTCGAGCGGCTCCTGGCCGACCTCGCCCCCGACAAGCCCGTCTATACCGCCGACGAACCCCGGGCGGCGCTCGATCGCGCCCAAGACCTCGCCGGCCCGGACGACCGCATCGTGGTCGCCGGCTCGATGTACGTGGCGGGCGACGTGTTAAATATCCTGGAGGGGCGGGGCGGCGAATAGGCGGCCCGGGCGTCCCCGGGTCAGCCCCCCTTCTCGCGGTCGAGAATCTCCTGGCGCAAACTCTTCAGCTTCATCAGCGCCTCGAGCGGGCTCATCGAATCGATGTCCAGCGTCTTGAGGGCGTCGAGGGTCGCCTCGTGCGGCGAGCGGAACAGGGCGAGCTGCATCTCGTTCGGCTTCTTCGCCCTGACCTTGACCGGAGCGATCTTCGGCTGGTCCTGGTCGTCCAGCCCGCTCGACTCGAGCTGGGCGAGTATCTTCTTCGCCCGGTCCACGATCGACCGGGGGATGCCCGCCAGCTTGGCGACGTGGACCCCGTAGCTCTTGTCGGTCCCCCCCTCGATGATCTTCCGCAGGAAGATGACCTCGTCTTCCCACTCGCGGACCGCCACGTTGTAGTTCCGAGCCCGGGGCAGGACGGCCTCGAGGGTGGTCAGTTCGTGGTAGTGGGTGGCGAACAGGGTGCGGGCGCCGATCTGCTCGTGGATGTATTCGCTGACCGCCCAGGCGATGCTCACCCCGTCGTAGGTGCTCGTCCCCCGGCCCACCTCGTCCAGCACGATCAAGCTGCGGTCCGTCGCGTTGTTGAGGATGTTCGCCGTCTCGTTCATCTCGACCATGAACGTGCTCTGTGCCCGGGCGATCTCGTCGCTGGCCCCGATGCGGGCGAAAACGCGGTCGACGGCCCCGATCTCCGCCGATTTCGCGGGGACGAACCCGCCCATCTGGGCCATGATGACGATGAGGGCGACCTGGCGGATGTAGGTCGATTTGCCCGCCATGTTCGGGCCGGTGACGATCGCCATCATCTGCTCCTCGCCGTCGAGCTGCACGTCGTTCGGGACGAACGACTCGCCCTCCAGGGTCAGCTCCAGGACCGGGTGCCGCCCGTCCACGATGAGCAGCTTGTGCGAGTCGTCGACGACCGGCCGGTGGTATCGGTTCTCGACGGCGACCTGGGCCAGCCCGGCCAGGGCGTCGAGCTCGGCCACCGCCCGGCCCACATCGAGCACCCGCCCGGTCTCGGCGGCAACCGACTCGCGCACCTCGACGAACAGGTCGTACTCGAGCTGGTCGGCCCGGTCGCCCGAGGTGAGCACCTTGGTCTCGTACTCCTTCAGCTCGGGGGTGAAGTACCGCTCGGCGTTCTTCAGCGTCTGCTTGCGGACGTAGTTCTCGGGCACCTTGTCGGCGTGGGCGTTGGTGACCTCGAGGTAGTAGCCGAACACCTTGTTGAACCCGACCTTGAGCGAGTCGATCCCGGTCCGCCGCGCCTCCTCCGCCTGGTAGTTCGCCATCCAGCCCTTCGCGTCGCGTTGGATGGTGCGGAGCTCGTCGAGCTCCTCGTTGTACCCGGGCCGGATGATCCCGCCCTCCTGGATGGTCGTCGGCGGTTCGTCGGCGATCGCCCGCTCGATCAGCCCGGCGACGTCGTCGAGCGGGTCCAGCCGCTCCGCCAGGCCCCGCAGCACCGGGGGCTCGCGGTCTTCGACGCTGCGCCGCAGGGCGGGAATCATCCGGGCCGACTGGAGCAGTGCGGCCAGGTCGCGGGCGTTTGCCCGGCCGGTGCTCACCTTCGAGCCGATCCGCTCGATGTCGTACATCCGGTCGAGCAGCGCCCGGATTTCGTCCCGCAGGTCGGGGTCCCCGGCGAGCTCGGCCACCCCCGCCTGGCGGCGGTTGATGTCGGCCGGCTCGCGCAGGGGCGAGAGCAGCCACTCGTGGAGCAGCCGGGCGCCCATCGGGGTGATTGTCTTGTCGAGCACCCCGAGCAAGCTGTCGCGGCGTTCGCCCGACCGCATCGTCCGCACCAGCTCGAGGTTGCGGGTCGCCGTCCCGTCGATGAGCAGGTGACGGGAATCGACGTACCGCTCCAGCCGGTCGATGTGGCCCAGCGACGTCCGCTGGGTGTCGTTCAGGTATTGGACGACGGCCCCGGCAGCCGAGGCGCCGGCGGTCAGGTCGCCGCACCCGAACCCGTCGAGCGAGATGACTCCGAAGTGCTCGCGGAGCGTCTTCATCGCGTTCCGCAGGTCGAACACCCAGTCGGGCCGGTCGGTGACCACGGTCTCGCGGTCGAGTTCGGCGAGCAGCCGGTCGTTCCGTCCCCGGAACCCCTCCGGGTAGAGGCATTCGGCCGGGGCGATCCGGGCGAGCGAGTCGCGGATGCGGTCGGGGGCGATCTCCTCGACGAAGAACCGGCCGGTGGTCAGGTCGACCCAGGCGACGCCGCACAGCTTGCTCCGGGGACAGATGGCGGCGAGGTAGTTGCTCGCCCGGTCGTCCGGCAGGAGATCGTCGGTCAGCGTGCCCGCCGTGATGACCCGAGTGACCCCCCGCTCGACCACCCCCTTCGCCTCCTGGGGGTCCTCGAGCTGGTCGCACACCGCGACGCGGTGCCCGGCGAGGATCAGCTTCTTGATGTACCGGTCGACCGAGTGGTGGGGCACGCCGGCCAGCGGGACCTCCTGGCCCTTGTCCTTCGACCGGGCGGTCAGAGTCAGCCCGAGCACGCGGGAGGCGGTGACCGCGTCGTCGAAGAACATCTCGTAGAAATCGCCCATCCGAAACAGGAGGATGGCGTCCTCGTGCTCCGCCTTGATGCGGAGATACTGCTTCATCATCGGCGTCTCGGTCACCTTCTTCGCCACGGACGTCTCCGACGGAACCTGGTCGAACGGGAATCGCGAAACAGGCGGCCCGGCCCGTATCGAGCGGGCGAACGGCCCGCGCCCGGACCGCTGCGACTATATCGGTGTGTCGGAAGAGTGTCAAGAAGACGAGCCGGGCGTCGGGCACACCGCCACGCGGCTTGACGGGCCGGATACGGCCCGGTTAGAATCGCCCCGACCGCTCAACAGGGCGAAGACGCCGCGCCGGACGACCGGCTGCGGCTCTGTGCCTCGGGACGAGGCGACCCGTTCACGAACACTCGAAGAGAATGAACACCGATGCCGGAAATTGCCGGACCCGACAAGGGAAATGACGACGCGGCGGAGACGCAGGACAAGAAGCCGAAAACGGCCCTCCGCCGGCGGTTCATTCGGTACTGGATTCTCCGCATGGGCCTGGCCGCCGTCCTGTGCGCCCTGTGCATCATCGCCATCGCCGTCGGGATACGCGGCCACCTGGCGACCGGCCGCATGCAAGCCAGGTCCCGCAGTATTCATGTCAGCATCCAGAATCGGCTCTTGAGAATCGAGACGGAGCTGAACGCGCTCCGGCTTTCGCCGGAAGATGCGGGCAGGACCCGGCTCGTCTTCTGGGCGGCCGAGTGCCAGGAGGAATTGGACCGGCTCGACGGTTCGTTCGGTTCGGTCCTGGCCGGATCGTTCGAATATCGGGACATGCAGAAGGGCTGGACCGAGCTGTCGCAGGCCATCGAGGCGGTGGGCGACCTGATCGCCGCGAACGTGGCCCCGGCGGACGAACGGGCACTCCGCGACGCGGTCAAGGAGGCCGAGGTCGAACTCGAGGTGTTCCGAGGCGAGTACGCCGAGTTGGACAATGAACTGGCGGGCATTTTCGCGGACCGCGAACGGCATGCCCGCCGATGGCTGTATATGGCGATCCTGACGGCCCTCGGCACCGGCGGGCTCTGCCTGTGGACCGGGCTGTCGGTCCTGTCGGAGACCAGCACCCACTCCGGCCGGCCCGCCTTGCTCGACCAGCGCATCGCGAAGGCCGGCGCGGACCCCGTCTTCCTGTCCCGTATGAAATACCTCTGCCGCGAGCGGGGGCTGGAGACCCCGAACGGGGCGTGGACGCTCTCGGTGAAGCGGATTGTCTCGAACAAGCCGACCCACCAGTGTTTCGAGGTGGAGGCCCGGAACGGCGACCAGACCGTGCCGCTCTGGGGCCGGTTTTATCGGTGGCCCAGCCGGGTCCGGGCACTCACCCGGTTCACCTTCCCGATGTACGGCCAGGCCACCCGGCGGGGGCTGACCCTGTTGAAAAAGCACGGCATCCCCGCCCCGGAGCTGATCTACCACCAGCGGCTCCGCAAAGGGCCGTTCCGGGCCGAATGCCTGGTCCTCACCGAACACCTGGGCGACCTGCAACTGGTGAAGATGTTCGTGGACTCCGAGTTCTGCCTGCTCGAGGAACCCGCCCGCCGCGAACTGCTCCGCAAAGTCGTCGCGTTCCTCGACGACGTACACGATGCGGGGCTGTACCACCTCCGGCCACGCCACATCATGGGCCGTTCGCTCGACGACCCGTACGGCAAGATCGAACTCTGCGTCTGCGATCTCGACAAACTGTTGATCTGGGAGCGCGCCCCGCGACCGGCCGAACGATACCTCCGGTGGAGAGACCGGCAGCGAATGCTCAAACGGTTCCAACGGAGCTTGGAAGCGGACGACTTCGCCGCCCTCGAGGAGATGATGAAACAGCACGGCCCGGACAGCCCGGCCGAACGATAACCCGGCCGGGGCCACACCCGCCGACGGACCGCCCGCCATCAAACCGCTATCGGCAGTGTACCCGGAGCACGCGCGAGCCGCAGGTCACAACACGCGCCCGCCCCGGTCGCCCCGGATGAGGCCCGTTATTCCTCCACCGTGTGGCGGTAACACCAGGTGGTCGCCCCGGCGTTGACCACGAACACGTTGCGAGCCGGATCGTGGTACCCGATGAGCCTCCTCGACGGACCGGCGGGCCCGTCCACCTCGTGCTTGGTCCAGGCCCTCTCGGTCACGCTGTACGACCACATGTGGTCGGGGGTTTGGGCGCTGTAGAGCAGGCAGACGCCGGCGGCCGGATCGTACCCGAACGGGGTCCGGGCGTCGTGGCCGGAGGGGAGCGAGTCGTCGTCGTCTTCGCCGGCGATCACCCGGGACCAGGTGTTCGCCTCCACGTCGTAATGGTAGGTGTTCTTGCCGAACACGGCGACGACCACCTTGTTCGCCTCGTCGTAGGCCATCACCGCCTCGGCGCGCGGGGTCTCGGTATTGTGGTACAGGTTCGCCCCGTCGTTGGGCTTCAGGTCCCGCCACGTGTTCGACTCGTGCTGATAGACCCACATCCCCTGTCCGTTCCACTGGGCCATATACCAGAACGCGCCGCCGTGCTCGGGCACGTATTCCATGGCCCCGGCGTAGATCGTTCGCGGCCGGGGCGGGTCGGTCAAAACCGGCGCCCACCGCCTCTCGTAGGGATAGAACGCCCACAGGGCGGGGCCGCTGTAGGCCTCTCCGTCCTCGCCGACCTGTTCTCGGACGTAGGCGTGGGCGCTGCCGCCGATGGCCACGTTCATCCACAGGGCGGCCCGCATCTCGGGGTCGTAGGCCAGCCCCCACCAGGTGTGGCCGTAGTGGGTCGGCCCGCCCCGTTCGGTCTGGACGAAGGCGGTCTCCTTCTCCTCCCCGTCGGCCCCCTTGTAGGTGAACGTCTTGACTTCCATCACGCCCCGGGCGTTGTTGGGGTCGGGCGCGAACAGCAGCACCCAGGTGTTCGAGGGCAGGTCATACTCCCAGGCGTCGTTCAGCCGGTGCGGCGAGCCGTGGTTCGCCCCGCAGAAAAACGCCCGCTCCCGGTCCGGCATCCACACCGCCTTGATGCAGTAGTCGCGCCCTTGCGGGCCGGTCTGCTCCATCCGGAACCGCCGGGTCACCTCGTTCCACTCTCCGACCGTGTTGATCGGCGGCAGGACGACGGCGGACCGCTCGCCCAGCCCGTCGAGCCGCTCCATCACCGCCGGGTCGGGCTCGAGGGCGGGCTCCACCGCCGGCGCCTCTTCCGCCGCAGCCGGAACACCGAACAGCAGAACACACGCCGCCAACGCCACCATCACTCGCTGCACCATCGCATCGCCCTCCAGAAATCAGGAACGGAAACCAAATCGACGCCGACCGTCCCCCGCATGGTAGGGCGATGAGCGGGCGCCGTCAAGCGAGCCGCGCCGGGACCGGCGGCGGGAGACGGGCGGACACGCGGCGCGGAGCGGCCCGCTGCATTCAGAAAAAATCACTTGCAGGATCAAGAACACGGGTGTACGCTGGAGCGCCGGAAGAACGGACGCGCCCGCCACCCGGCTGCCGACGTGAGAAGCGGGATACCGGATTGAGGAGGATGAACGATGAACAATAGCACGGGAGCAAGCTCAAAGCGTCGGAAGGTGTGGGGGGCGGAGTAAAAATGCAGCGCGCGGCGGAGGAAAACCGCAGCGCCTATCCCATAAGGCACTCCACTTATAACCCGCCCGTTTGCGGGTGTCAAGCCTCCGATTCTTGTGATTTT
>PWKM01000103.1 GCA_003559755.1 Planctomycetota bacterium | reverse complement strand
CCTCGGCCAGGTCGGCCAGGAGCTGGCCCGTGGCAGCGGTGTCGGGCGGATAAAACTGGTTCAGGAGAAGTATTCGCATAGGTTCCAGGGAGCACACACCGTTCAACGTCGGGCACACCAAACCGCGCCGGCCCGTTGTCCTACGGGGAAACCCTCTCACTCAGATCGGCAGGCCATCCTCGCGGCGGCGTAACTCTTTGACCTTGAGGCATATCATATATTCGTAGACCGACTGAAGGGCGCAATAGGTCAGCCCGGGGCGGCCGTCCAGGAACCCCAGGCGCAAGAAGTACATGTAAAAGAACTTGAGCCACGGCCTGCCCGGCAAACGATACGAAAGCTCTTTCAGAGCCAGCCGGCGGCGCACGGCATCCCGGCTTACCAGTCCCCGCCAGTCCAACGTGTCCTGCCGCCCCTTAAGCGTTTCCTCGGCTTCGGAATTGCTGTACCGGTTATGCCGCTCAAACCACCCGTCGAAGCCCTTGCTGAAGAAATGATGCACGAGGTAATTCTGCAGATGCCCCACTTCCCCGTCAATCGACGGAACCGGGTTGACGCTGCGCTTCCAACGGATCGCGTTGGGTTTCCACAAACGGGCTATCCATACGTTTTCCAATCCACCGTGCTTGAGCTCCCGACCCATAAAGATATTTTTTCGGCGAACCAGGAAGGCGACTTCCGGGCGGGAGCCGTCGGAAGTCTTCTCGATCAGTTCCTCCGCCAGTTCCGGGGGAGTAACTTCATCGGCATCGACATACCACACCCAGGGGTATCGGAAATCGATGTTCTCGACAGCCCAATTCTGATGCGCGGACCAGTTATCGAAGCGCCTCTGGACCACCCTGGCCCCCGCCTGTTTGGCGACCTCGACCGTGCTGTCTGAACTGTAGGAATCGAAGACGACAATATCGTCGCACCATGACAGGGATTCGAGGCAGACCGGCAGGTTGTTTTCTTCGTTAAGAGTCAGGATGATTATGGAAACAGACATCAGCGGTCCTCCGATACGATTCTGTTTTCACGCTTGCGAAGTGTTTTCGGCCGTCGAGCGAGCCAGTTCATCGTATAAGGCCAGCCACCTTTCGACGATAAAATCCCACGTATGTCGGGGGGCCATCTTTCGTGCGGCCGATGCCATTTCCTCGTGCCTCTTCGGGTTCAGGCACACGGAATCAATGGCATCTGCCCATCGGGCTGCATCGAAGTCATCCATTTCGAGCGCGGCCCCTTCGACAGCCGCTTCGTGGAAGTTGCATGAATCCGAGATGAGAATCGGTAGCCCGGCGCCCAACGCCTCACACAGCACGACCGGCAGCCCTTCTGCACGAGAAGGCAAGGCAAAGCAAGTCGCTTCATCCAGTAAACGCCATTTCTCCCGGCCGTAGGCGGGCCCCCAGAAGATGACCTGCTCCTCGCACCCGCATCGGGCTATGGTGTGCAGGACATGTTTCTTGTGGTCATATGAGTCGGGACCGACGAACACGAGCTTGTGCGATTCGCTGCTTTTGGAGGCCGCGAAAGCTCGGACCAGAAATTCCGGCTGTTTTCGAGGGTCGATTGCCCCGAGGAACAGGATGTACGGAGCGGGAGGCGGTTGAACATCGACTTCTTCAGGTGGATCGGCGGGTTTTACATATCCGTTAGGAATCACGGAGAAGCGGTCTGGCAGTCCCAGTGCCCCGAAAGCCCTTGATTCCGCTGCACTGCTCAGAGCGACAGCCGACGCCCGGAGCACCCGGTCTCGCGCGAGCAGCCGCCACCACACCCGTTTCGGCCAATAGTGCTGTTGCAGGAATTCCGGACTGAGTTTCCCGTGGGGGGTGAAAGCAAAAGGAATCCCGCTTTTGGCCATGTGGCGCATCGCGGATTCTGTAAATGCCGAAAAACAGGTGTGGACGTGGCCCACAAACGGCCGGTCCAGTTCGGCCATAGTGTTGCGCAGCGCTCGAGTCGGCCCGAGTAGGGGATGGGCGCGCTGCCTTAACACATGGACGCGAATACTGCCGGCATCGGTGTCTACGTCTTCTACTTTTGGCTCGGAAACCACCGTGCCAAGTTCCCGGTTGCCACATATGACAACGACCTCGCGCCCCCGGCGTGCTGGGCCCAGAGTCAATTGACGGACAATATTAGCAACCCCTCCCATTTCTTTTTCGAGGTCTACGTAGCAGGGGCAAATGTGTACGATTACCGACGCTTCGGATGGCATGTTGTGGTGGGGCTCCTGTTTTGCCCGGGTACGCTCAGACCGTGATGAAAAAGAACGGGTTCTCCACGTCGGCCACTGGAACCTGCCAGTTATTTTGAACGGCTCAGGTGTTGCTTTGCGGTTTTGTCAGGATGTATCGACCGAGGCACAGCGCATCCATGTCGGTGCGGTCGAAGCAGTCGTATGCCTGCTCGGGCGTATCGACGATCGGTTCGTTTTCATTGAAGCTGGTATTGAGCACCATCCCGACGCCCGTCCTCTGTCGAAACGCATCTATCAGGGTGTGGTAAAGCCGGTTGTTCTCTTTATCGACCGTCTGCAGTCGGCCGGTCCCATCCACGTGTGTCACGGCGGGTACGCGCTCGCGCCATTCCGGTTTGATCTTGACCACATGCATCATGAACGGGCTGTCGACCGTCTGTTCAAAACAGGTTGAAACGCACTCCTTCAGCACGCTGGGCGCAAACGGCCGGAACGATTCGCGCCGCTTGATCTTGGCATTGATGGTGTCCTTCATCGTCGGAATGGCAGGATTGGCCAGGATGGAGCGATTGCCGAGCGCCCGGGGGCCCCATTCGCTCCGGCCCTGGAACCAGCCCACAACCAGGCCATCGGCGATCATGTCGGCGGCGGTGTTGATGAGTTCGGTTTCGTCGGCACACACTTTCAGCGGGTAATCAGCGGCCTCGGCGACCGACCGGAGTCGCTCGTCCGGGTATCCCGGCCCCCAGAACGTGTGCTTCATCTGGAACCGTTCTTCCTTCCCCAGCACCTGGTGCCAGCAGTAATAGGCGGCACCGAGGCAGGTGCCGTCATCCGATGCGGCCGCCTGCAGGTAGGGCACGGCGAACGGGGTCTCCCGCAGGATACGGCCATTGGCCACTCCGTTTAGGGAACAGCCGCCGGCCATCACCAACCGCTCGCTCGGTACCAGCCGTTGTAACCGGTTCATGCAATGGACGGCCGCTTCTTCGAAGCGCACCTGGGTGGAGCGTGCGATGTCCATCTCCCGCTGTGTCAACGGGTTCTCTCGCTTCCGCGGGTCCCCCAGCTCCCGGCAAAGCCGTTCGTTGAACATCGTCCCCATGGTCGCGAGCTGTTCCGGGGTTGCGCCGCTTTCACCGCCATCATGCATGCCGAAATAGCCGTCAGCCAGCCGAAACCATCTGTCCGGCTCACAGGAAACCAACTTATTCATGAGTTCGCCGTAGCGATCTTCGCCGTACGGGGCCAGGCCCATCACCTTGTATTCCTCGCCGAACCGGTCGAAACCGATGAACTGGCACAGCGCGGTGTAAAAGAAGCCCAAGCTGTGGGGCAACAGCACCCGATCAAGCACCTCGATCTGATTGCCCTCGCAGCGGGCCGCCATCAAGCTGGCGAAATCGCCCGAGGCGTCGTAGGAGAACCCGGCGGTCAGCTTGTCGAAAGGCGACAGGTAGTAGGCGCTGGCAATGTGGGCGAGATGGTGTTCCACGTTGACGGTCTCGAACGTGACCCGGGCCGGGTCTTCGTCGCAGATCTCGGCCAGTTGCTCGACGGTGCTTTGTGTCTTTCGGTTGCGCCGGAAATGTTCGGCGACAGCGGCGGCGCTCTTGAGCGGTCTACCCAGCACGTACCCGATTTTGGCCGACAGGTTTGCCCGCGGATCGCGCGCCATGGCCAGGTGAGTCACGTCTCTGAGGGACAAGCCGGCGTCCTCCAGGAGGTGGCGGATTGCGTTGGAGGGAAAGGCGGGGCAATGTTTCATGCGTTCGCCCAGCCGCTCCTCGGCGACAGCCCCCTGCAGTATTCCGTCAATCACCAGGCAGGCGGCAGAATCGGCGTGAAATGCGTTAAGCCCGAGAATCACGGACACGGCAAACTCCTTTCGATAGTGATGTCGATACTCCGGGGTGTTTCGTTGCGAATGCATTCATTCCGTTACCACGCATTCCGGTGATGCGCCTCCGTCGATCAGCCATCGGTACACCTCGATCATTGTATCGGCGATGCGGTCCCACGTATATTGCTCCTCGACGAACCGCCTGCCCCGAGCGCCCATCTCGGCCCGTTCGGTCGGGTCGAGTTCCAGCAGGCGGCGCAGGCCCTCCTCGGTTCCAGCGGCGTCCGGCGGCACGACGATCCCCGCCCCGATGGCCTCGACCTCCGGGAAGTTGCAGCCGGGGGTGATCAGGACAGGCAGGCGGCAGGCGAGGGCCTCGAGCACGGCCATGCTGAACCCCTCGCTGAATGACGGGAGTACGAAGCATTCGGCGGCGGCGAGTGCGGCGAGCTTGTCTGCCCCGTAGACCGGCCCTGCGAAAATAACGGACTCGCCGAGCCCCAGTAGGTCGACTTTCTGCTCGACCTCGGCACGATGCCCGACGTCGTCCGGTCCGCACACCAGCAGCAGCCAATCGGGATGATCGGCTCGTGCGGCCGCCCAGGCGTCCACGAGGTGGAGCAGTCCTTTCTTGGGGTGCAGGCGAGACAGGAACAGTGCGACCGGGCGGCCTCGAACGGCGGGATACGCGTCGGCCAGCCGGTCACGAGCGGCGTCGAGCCCCTCGAACTCATCGAGGTTGACGCCGTTGGGCACGACGGCGACCGGGCCGTCGAGGCCGAACACCCGGAAGCTCGCAACCTCGGACGTGGTGATCGCATGCAGGCAGTCGGCCCGTTCCAGTGTTCGGTCGGCGTAGAGCCGGCGTACGAGCCGTTTCTTCCAGGGTGATTGGCTCAACGCCCACGGCTCGAGCATGCCGCGGGGCGTGATGACGAACGGCGCGTCGTGCTGCAACGCTGCTTGGGATGCGTAATACTGAGCCAGTTCCCACAGGCCGGAGGCGTGATAGATGTCGTATCCCGGACCGTCCCTCAGCGCCCGTCGGAGCTCGCGGGATGCCCCGAGCGCCCGCGGCGGCGACGGCCGGTACGGGGCAGGCACCGCGGCGCATCCGTTCAGATCAACGTCGTCCGACCCGGAAACATATGCCAGACGGACGGACGGCCCGCGGCGGGCCAGGGCGTCGGCCAATGCCGGAACGCTGCGGGCGGGTCCGCCGCTTCCCGAACTCAGCCCGCTGATGCAATGCAGGACGTTCATCGGCAGTTCTCGCATCTCCCGAATCAGGGTGAATCCTCTCCGGATGGTTCGGTCAGGACGAGGCCTTATCCCTGCGTATGATCCAACGGCGTTTGCCGGCGATCGTGGTCTCGAGGTCATCGACGATATCGATGGGGATGTCCCGAAGCGAAGGGTGGAGGTTGGCCAGCCGCTCGCGTATGCGCGAGATGACCGCATCGTCCAGCCCGGACGCTGCGAGATGCAGGCGCATCCCGTCGCCGCCGACCACGAGCTGAATATTCCTGACCGCCTCCTGACGGATACATCGCAGCAAGCTCAAACTGTGGATGCTGGTACCGTCGGGCAATTCCAGGACATCGTTGGACCGGCCGGCCACCGCATCAAAATCCAGGATGCCGACGCCTTTGCCGCCGGCCCCAATAACTTCATCTCCTACGCGGTATCGAAAGAGCGGGAGGTAGCGACGGGTGAGTGACGTGATGAGAAGGGGCCCCGCCTCCTCTCGTCCCTCCACCTCGAGCAGGTGGCTCCACCAGAAGGTACGGTAGCGGCTCTCGTCGTGGAGTTCATACGCGCTCACTCCGCCGTCTTCGCCACCGTACTCCATGACGACCGGTGCTCCGAAAAAGTCGGCCAGGGTCTCGCGTGAGTCGGGGCGAGGAAACATCTCGGAGCAGGCGACGACCAGCCGGACGGGACAGTCGTCGGCTGCCCGGCGGCCGGCCTCGCGGCTCAGCCGGGCGAACTGATCGAGGGCGCAGGAATAGCCAATGACGACCTCCGGGCGGAACGCAGCCATCCGCCGATAATATTCGGTGACCGCTTCCGGGCCCATGTGATACGCGTCGACGCGCAGGTAGCCCAGTGCGCGGTCCTTGGCCTTCCGCAGGCCCCCCTTCGCCATGGCAGCGAACCCGGTCCCCAGGCGGTGAGCGTGGCCCCAGGCGAGCAAGACCCGCGAATCCTCGCGCATGCCGTTGGCGAACCGCCCGACCCACTGGTTCGCGGCGGTATGGTCGATGGATTCGCCGCGGAATTGGCCTAACTTCAGCGGCTCGCTGGTCGAGCCCCCGGTCCGGCTGATCCCGTCGGGCGGTTCAACCCGGCGGAACAGGTCGGGGTGTCCACGGATATCGTCCTTGGTGAGGACGGGAACCTCTTCCACGTACTGTTCGAGCGTCTCGATGGCGGCCGGTGCCCGGCCTTCGCGGATCAGCGTCCGGTACCAGGGCACGTTCTGAGCCGCCTCCGCCCACTGCGTTCGGAGCGCTTCGAGTTGACGGCGGCGTATCTCGTCGGGTGCCGTCGAGAGCCAGATTCGTCCGAGCTCTCGAGCTTTCTGCAGCCGCCGTCGCAGCATCATTTTTCGTGCCAGCATGATCATGTTCTCCGGTTGGCGGCCTGCACGGCGTTCCACAGTCCTTCGGCGAATCGCTCGGGTCCCCATTCGGCGATGATTTCGGCCGAGCGGCGACCCATGGCAGCCCGTTGATCGTCCGACCGGTCTGCCATATCGCGCATCGCCCGGGCGATATCGTCCACGTCGAACGGATCAAACAACAGGCCGTTCACCCTATCCTCGACCAGATCGTACCGACACCCGACGGTTCGTGAGACGAGCACGGGCAGCCCGCTCGCCATTGCCTCGTTCACCACCAGGCCCCAGGAATCCTTCACGCTAGGCAGGATGAAGGCCGAGGCGAGGCCGTAGTATGCGGGCAGATCGGGGTACTGTGTGAACCCGGGCCAGACGAGGCCTTCGACCCCGAGCTGCTCTGCCTGTTCACGTAGTTCGGCCTCGAGTTCGCCCCCGCCGCAAAGGACCAGCGGCCAGGGGGCTGTCGATGCCCGGCGATAGGCGGCGTAGGCGTCGATCAGGCGGTCGAGGTTCTTCACCGGGACGAATCGACCGATGCAGAGGAAGAACCGGTCCGGCAGGCCGAATTCGGCCCGGAGAGCGTCGCGGTTACGGCGGGCTTCGGCGGCTCCGGCGGCGAAGTAGTCGTTGTCAACGGCGTTATGCCCGAGGAAGATGCGGTCGTTGGGTATCCCCAACTCGGCGGCGTACTCGGCATGGGGCGCACCGCCCACCAGGGCGGCGTCGAACCGTCTTACGATCCGCCGCTTGATCGCTTCCTTGAACCAGTGACGCGGAGCGTCGTCGCGTTTGCTCTCGGACAGAACGACTGACGTTCGGCCGGTCCGGCAGGCCCATGCGAGCGCGGCTCGGG
>PWKM01000137.1 GCA_003559755.1 Planctomycetota bacterium | reverse complement strand
GAAAGGGCAAAAAGATGCTGTTCTCTGCTTTGATTTATTCGTCCCCGTCTGGTATAATGAATGCCATGCTAGAGGCCATCCAGCGGGGGTTTGGAACGTATGGGGCAGGTACGGACTGTCCGGGCCTTTCCCCGCCCGAATTTGATTCCGGGAGGTTGTGAAATGAAACTGACGTGTGAGACAAAAGCGCTGGCTGACAGTCTGTCCCTGGTCGCATCTGTGGTGCCTACCCGCAGCCCCAGGCCGATCCTGTCAAACCTCAAGCTGGTGGCGAGCGACGGGACGCTCGAGATTCTGGCGACGGACCTCGAGGTGGCCATCCGCCGGGTCCTGCCCGACGTCACCGTCGAGGAACCGGGCGAGGTCCTGCTTCCCGCGGCGCAGGCCAGCAACATCACCCGAGAGGCGCCCGCCCAGTCGATCTCGCTGAGCACCGAGGACCAGACGTGCACCATCGCCTATACCGGGGCGACGTATGACCTGCCCTGCGACAATCCGGAGGACTTCCCCGACATCCCCACGTTCAACGAGAAGAACGCGGTCGAGGTCGAGGCGGCCGAGCTGAAGAAGATGATCGGCCGGACGAAGTTCGCCGCCGCCAGCGAGCAGGCCCGGTTCGCCCTGAACGGGATTCTCTTCGCATTGGACGGCGATTCGCTCCGGCTGGTGGCCACCGACGGACGTCGGCTGGCGCTGGCCGAGGGCAAGGCCACAAACAAGGCCGGCATCTCGGCGGACCCGATCATGCCGACCAAGGCGATGGACTTGCTCGACCGACTGATGGAGGACCCCGAAGAGCAGGTCCAGGTCGAGCTGGCCGAGAACCAGGTCCTGGCACAGAGCCGCGCGGGCACCGTTTGCACCCGCCTGGTCGAGGGCCACTTCCCCAACTACGAGGAAGTGATCCCCAAGGACAGCGACAAGACCCTGAAGATAGCGGGCAACAACCTGCTGTCGGCGATCCGCCGGGCCGCCCTGATTACCACCGACGAGTCCCGGTCCATCCGGTTCGCACTCCAGAAGGACGCCCTGACGGTGAACACGCAGACCCTGGAGGGCAGGCGGGCGTCGGTCGAGGCCGATTCGGTGAGCTACGAGGGCGAGCCGCTCAAGATCGCGTTCAACCCGGACTTCTTCACCGAGATGCTCCGCGTGATCGGCAACGAGGAAGTCGAAGTGCGCTTCCTGGACAGCACCAGCGCCGCGCTCGCCAGGGTGGGATCGGATTACCAGTATGTGGTGATGCCGGTCCAACTCCAGGACATTTGATGATGAGCCGAGGCAGGGAACCGGAAGCGGTGGGCAACGTGCTGGACCGGTTCCTGAGGGTGTCGGGTATGAAGGCCCAGTTGCGCAGTCCGGCGGTCTACGCCGGCTGGCCGGAAGTGGCGGGGCCCGAGGCGGCCCGGCATAGCCGGGTCGTCGGATACAAGGACGGCACCCTGCACGTCGAGGTCGACTCCGCCCCCTGGCTCCAGATGCTATCGACGTTCCGCAGGCAAGAACTCATCGCGACAGCCAACCAGGTAATGAACGGGGTCCGAGTCAAAGACATTCGGTTCACCATCGGATCCTCCGCATCGAGCACAGAAGGGACAACGTGACAGCAGAGCAATCGAAGACATATACGGCGAGCAACATCAAGGTCCTGCCCGGCATCGAGGGCGTGCGCAAGCGGCCCGCGATGTACATCGGCGACACCAACGTCCGCGGCCTCCATCACATGGTCGAGGAGGTGGTCGCCAACTCGATTGACGAGGCCGTCGCCGGGTATTGCAATCGGATCATCGTCTCCCTCAATCTGGACGGGAGCGTGACCGTCGCAGACGACGGGCGCGGCGTCCCCGTGGACACGCACAAGACGGAGAACAAGCCGGCGGTCGAGGTGATTATGACCACCCTGCACGCCGGCGGGAAGTTCGACCACTCCAGCTACAAGGTCGCCGCCGGGCTGCACGGCGTCGGCGTCTCCTGCGTCAATGCACTCAGCGAGTGGCTCGAGGTCGAGATCAAGCGCGACGGGCGAGTCTATCACCAGGAGTACGAGCGGGGAGTCACCCAGTCCGAGCTCAAAGTGCTGGGGAAGGCGAAGGGCACCGGGACCAAGATCACCTTCAAGCCCGACCCCGACATCTTCGAGGTCACCGAGTTCGACTACGATCGGATCGCCGGCCGGCTGCGGGAACTGGCCTTCCTCAATAAGGGCCTCCACATCACCGTCAGCCAGGAGGGAGAAGACAAGACAGACGAGTTCTGCTACGACGGCGGGCTCGCCGAATTCGTCGAGCACCTCAACGAGGGGAAGACCACCCTGCACCCGAAGGTCATCTATTTCGAGAAGGAAGAGGCGGACGTTCGGATCGAGCTGGCCCTGCAATATACCGACGCCTACGCCGAGTTGATGCTCTCGTTCGCCAATAACATCCACACCCACGACGGCGGCACACACCTCAGCGGCCTCAAGTCGGCCCTCACCCGCAGCTTCAACAACTACGCCCGGAACCAGGACCTGCTGAAGAAGGGCAAGGCACCGTCGGGCGACGACATCCGCGAGGGCCTGACCGCCGTGCTGAGTGTGATGCTGCCCGAGCCCCAGTTCGAGGCACAGTCCAAGAACAAGCTGAACAACCCCGAAATCGAGGGCATCGTCGAATCCACGGTGAACACCCTGCTCGGCACCTTCCTCGAAGAGAACCCGTCGGTGGCCAGGAACGTGGTCAAAAAAGCGATCCAGGCGGCCCAGGCCCGCGAGGCCGCCCGCAAGGCGCGCGAGCTTACCCGCCGGAAGGGAGTGCTCAGCTCCGGCAACCTCCCGCTCAAGCTGGCCGACTGCTCGTCGAAGAACGTCGATGTCACCGAACTGTTCATCGTCGAGGGCCAGTCGGCAGGCGGGAACGCAAAACAGTGCCGCGACAGTACCTTCCAGGCGGTCCTCCCGCTCCAGGGCAAAATCCTGAACGTGGAGAAAGCCCGGATCGATAAGATGCTGAACTTCAAGGAGATCAGCTACCTGATCAGCGCCCTGGGGACGGGCATCGGGAAGGATGACTTCCAGCCGGACAAGGCCCGCTACGGCAAGATCATCATCATGACCGACGCCGACGTGGACGGGCTGCACATCCGCACCCTGCTGCTCACCTTCTTCTTCCGGCACATGCGCGAACTGATAGAGCGGGGCTGGATTTATATCGCCCAGCCGCCCCTCTACGGGGTGAAACGAAAACGGGCGAAGATGGAATACTTCCTCGATGACGACGCGTTCCGCAAGGCATTGCTCGCATCCGGCACCGATGGCGTCACCCTGGCGGTCGCCGGTAATGGCGTCGAACTGACCGGGGCGAAGCTCCGCCGGTTCGTCGAAGTCCTGATGGCACTCGAACGCCACGCCCGCGTCCTCCGCCACCACGGCGTCGTATTCGAGGATGTCCTCAAAGAATGGCGCGAGAGCGGGCGAATGCCCATGTTCCGCATTACCATCGACGGCGAGCGGATTCTCGCCTACTCCCAGGAGGAATTGGACGCGATCATCGACCGGGCGGAGCAGGAGCGCGGCCGCGAACTCGCGGTGAAAACGAACGGCGAGCAGGGCGAAATCGAGGGCGAGCTCGACGTGGTCGAACTGCACGAGATCGTTGACATCAAGAAAAGCTTCGCTTACATCGAGAAGTCGAAGCTCGACATCGCAGACTACTTCCCGGAAGAAGCGGCCGAGGGCGAAGAACCGGAACCCAAATTCTCCGTGGTCGCCAACGGCAACCGCATCGGGCTGCACTCCCTCTCGGAGATCCCCGCCGCCGTCCGAAAACTCGGCGAACAGGGCATGCAAATCCAACGATACAAAGGGCTGGGGGAGATGAACCCCGATCAATTGCACCAGACCGCGATGAACCCCGAAACCCGGACGCTGCTCCGGGTCACCATCGAGGACGCCGCCGAGACCGATCGCCTGTTCACACTCCTGATGGGCGACCAGGTCAAACCGCGGCGCGAGTTCATCCAGGAACACGCCCTCGAGGTCAGCAACCTAGACATCTGAACGGGCGCCCATCTGTACAGCCCGGCCCCCCGTGAGAACCCGCAATTCCCCGTTCTCCGTCAGAAACGCCGCCCGGTCGGTTGCCCCCCTTTCTCCGCCCGGCTATAATCGCCGCCGTCACAATGACCGTACACAGGAAAGGACTGCCCTGATATGCGATCGACTCTCGAGAGATGCCTTGAAGATTTGGAGGCCCGGCTGGACGACGAGGTCGAGTCGGCGCTCTACCGGGAATGGGTGGAGTTCACCGACGGCGAGTTCGAGGGCGACATCTTCAGCCCACGCCGCGCACGCCCCGCCCCGCCGGGCATCGAATGGCCCGCCGTCCGGGTTAACCAGACACTCGACGACTACGACATGATGGCCCTGCGGCAGTTCGGCGCCTGCTCGCAGACACTGGCCGACGGGACCGGCGAGATGCTCGGCGTACGCAGCAGCTACGGGACGAGCATCATCCCGTCGCTGTTCGGCGTCGAGCTGTTCATCATGGACGATGAGGCCGACACCCTGCCCACCTCGTGGCCCATCGCCGATACCGAACGCATCGAGAAGCTGGTCGAGGCCGGCGCACCCGACCTGCACCGGTCACTCGGCGGGAAAACGCTGGAGATGGCCGAGCGGTTCGAGGCCATCCGCCGGGCTTATCCGAAGATCGGCCGCTATGTCCACCACTACCATCCCGACCTGCAGGGGCCGATGGACATCGTCGAGGTGCTGTGGGGCAGCGGGCTGTTCCCCGACCTGTACGACCGGCCCGAGCTGGTCAAGGCGGTGCTCGAACTCATCACCGAGACCTACGAGCGGTTCCTCCGCGCCTGGGTCGATATCGTGCCCTGGGAGAACGGCCGCCAGGTCCACTGGCGGTTGATGCATGCCGGCCGGATCATGCTGCGCGACGACTCGGCGATGAACCTGTCGCCCGAGATGTTCGACGAGTTCATCGCGCCCTACGACCAACGGCTCCTGGACGCCTTCGGGGGCGGCGCGATCCACTTCTGCGGGCGCGGCGACCACTACATCGAATCGATGAGCAAGATGGACGGGATGCACGCCATCGCCATGTCCCAGCCCGAGTACAACGACATGGAAGTCATCTATCGGCACACCGTTGACCGGGAAATCAAACTGCTCGGCCTCCATCGTGCCACCGCGGAGGCAGCGCTCTCGCAAGGGCGGGCCCTCCACGGCCGTGTCCATTGCTGGTGAGCGCCGCAGCCGGCTTTTCTGTTAGCCGGCATTCACAAGTGTCCCTGTATTTGTCGAAAGGCAGAGGTTTACTATGCAAGAGAAACTGGCGATCAACGGCGGCCCGAAAGCAGTCCCCGAGGGGACGATCAAGCCCTGGCCGCCCATCGACGAGTCCGACCGCCGGATGGTGCTCGACTCCCTGGACGGCGGCAGCCACGCCTTCGGGCCCAATTGCAAGGCGTTCCAGGAAGAGTTCGCAGCGTGGAACGGGAATCGGTTCGCCATCACCACCAACTCCGGCACCGCCGCCCTGCACATGGCGGTCGCCGCCTGCGGCTGCGGAGTGGGAGACGAAGTCATTGTGCCCGCATACTCCTGGTCGTCGTCGGCCACCTGCGTCCTGCACCACAACGCCGTCCCGGTCTTCGTGGACATCGACTGGGACACGATGAACATCGACCTGGCAAAGATCGAGGCGGCGGTCACCGAACGGACAAAGGCGATCATCGTCGTCCACCTGCACGGGCTGGCGGTGGACATGGACGCGGTCAACGCCATCGCAACCAGGCACGGCCTGAAGGTCATCGAGGACGCCTGCCAGGCACACGGGGCGACCTTTCGCGGCAAGAAGACCGGAACGCTCGGCGACTGCGCCGCGTTCAGCTTCAACCAGAATAAATGCCTGTGCGCGGGCGAGGGCGGGATGTTCGTGACCGACGACGAGGCCCTGTTCGAGAACGCCAAACAGCTCTGGTCGTTCGGCGAGACACGGACCCCGCTCGAAGACCGGGACTACCACGCATACGCACTCGGCTGGATGTATCGCAACAGCGACCTGCCCGCCGCATTCGGCCGGGCGCAACTGCGAAGACTGGACGGCTATGTCGCCCGGCAGCGCGAGAACGCCGAGCGGCTGACCGAATGCCTGGCCGACGTGCCATACCTCGTCCTGCCCACGGAGCCGGACGGGCACGGCCACAACTGGTACAACTACACCGTGCGGTTCGACATGGAGGCACTCGGCCACGCCGATGATGCCGCCGCCCTCCGCGACCGAATCGTCGCCGCGTTGAAGGCGGAGGGCGTTCCGACGGCACTGTGGCAGAAATATCCGCTCCCCGCGATGACCGTGTTCCAGGCGAAGAACGGGTACGGGCACGGATGCCCCTGGGACTGCCCGCACTCGGGGCCGGTGGACTATTCGCCCGAGCGGTTCGCCACCGCCCGAAAGCACGCCGACCGGCACGCCTGCCTGGTCGTCCCGCTTCGAGCCCCGAACGGCCCGGAGGTCGCCGAACTCGTCGCCGATGGGTTCGCCAAAGTGATGGCCGACGTCGAGGCGCTCAACCCGGACGAATAGGTCTTATAGGACCTATAGGACTTATTCTCGTGGGGGCCGGGTTTACAGCCCGCCTCCGACGACCGCTCGATGCAGCCGGAGCGTCTCGGCGGCCAGGTCGGAGATTCGTACGCGGTGGTATCCGGCGACGCCGGTCTCCAGCGTGTCGTTCAGGGGAGCGGTCCACTCGCTCGGCAGGTTCGCGGCCCCGAGCATCATCCCGACGATCGAGCCGACGGTCGCCCCGTTGCAGTCGGTGTCGAAGCAGGCCTGCACGGCGGTGCCGACCGCCTCGCCGAAGTCGTTCTCTCCCCACAGCAGCCCCATCGCGACGATCTCGGCGTTGCTGATGGTGTGGACCCAGTGGTGGCGGTTCGCCTCGTCCCAGCGTAGGTGGATGTCCGTCTCCATCTCCTCGGCGGGCAGGCCCTCCCGGTAGGCGTCCATCACTCCGCGTACCGCCTCGGTCAGCCGGCAGTTTTCGGGTATCTGGGCCAGCCCGACCTCGATCACCTCGGCCGGGTCGTCGAGAGCCGGTGCGGCGGCCAGCATCCCGGCCACCCACATCTCGCCGTATATCCCGTTCTTCACGTGGCTGATCGACGCGTCCCGCCAGGCGAACTCGGCCGCCAGCGCCGGGCGGCCGGCGGCGACGTACCCGAAGAAGTCGGCCCGAATCTGGGCCCCGATCCACTCGCGGCACGGGTTCATGTGCGTCGCCGAGCGAGGCGGCTTGATCGCGTTCACCATGTTCCGATAGGCGATGTTCTCCGCCGTGCATACGTGGTGATAGGGGATGTTGTCCAGCCAGAAATCGCCGACATCCTCGGGGGAGAAGTCCCGCCCGTGCTGTTTGATGAGCGCCAGCCCGGTCACCGTATAGTTGGTGTCGTCGTCCTCGGGCATGCATCCGGCGTCGAAGGGGATGCTCAGGCGTTCCCGGCGGCGGGCGTCGATCCCGCACCGGCGGAAGGTCGAGTCGGGGGCGTCGGGCGAGATATAGGCGCGAAG
>PWKM01000351.1 GCA_003559755.1 Planctomycetota bacterium | reverse complement strand
GAACCATCCGGAGAACCCCTACGCGGGCGACCCCGCCGCACTCGACCTGTACCAGAAGCTGATCGGCGGCTGGGTGAAAAAATGGGAGGACTCGGGCGGGGCCTACCGGTTCGTCGAATGGCCGATCTACATTATGAGCTGCGGCCTGGACCTCGAACGGGACGAACTGGACGGCGGGCTCGCCGAGAGGGTCAGCCGGCTTATCGCCTGGTGGGTCGAGCAGGACCTGCGGCGGCCGTTCTTCTTCACCGCCCCCAACCACGAGATCTGGAAGCTGGCGGGCGCCGCACTGGCCGGACGGCTGCTCGACCGGCCCGAATGGCGGCGGCAGGCGGGCTTCGAGGCGGAACAGATGCTCGCCTGGCAGACCGACGAGGGCTTCTGGGAAGAGGGCCGCCACCACGGGCCGTCGCTGAAATACAACTACGTGATGCTCTCCGCCCTGGCCATCCTGGCACGCGAGCTGGAGAACGACCGGCTGGTCGAGGCCGCCCGCCGACTCGCCGGCTTCATCGCCCGGTGGGTCTTCCCGGACGGCGTCACGGTCGGCGCGTTCGACGGACGACGACCGACCCTGCCCACCGCCGCCTGCCCCGGCCTCGAACTCGCCCCCGAGGGACTCGACCTGATGAACCGGGCACTCGCGTTCTGGGAACGGAACGGCTGGCTCGACCCCGAGGCCGCCGACGGCCCCATCCAGCGCGGCGCCGCCCAGCACGACTGGATCGCGTCGGCGTGGCTCATCTATCGGGCACAATGGCTCGCCGAACAAACCGCCGACACATCGAGCCCGCAGGCCGAGGTCCCGACGTCCCGGCCGGGGGCCGCCCTCGAGAATCACACCCCGAAGTTCGACGCCGCGCTCCGCCGCCAGGGGCCGTGGTGCGTCGGGCTCTCCGGCCAGCTCTCCGACGTGCCCAAGATCGCACCGCTGTTCATATTCCGGCTGGAACGCCAGAACCGAATCGAACTGTGGCACGAGCGGGCCTCCGTGGTCGTCGGCGGCGGGCACAACCTGCTGCCCGACGAGCACCCGCTGTACAACGTCTGGGTGGACCCGGGCTATCGAGCCGAGCCGGACGAGTATTCGGGCAAGACAGAGAGCGGCCCCGGCAGCCCGGCGATGGCACGGCGGCGCTCGCTCTACTACCCCAGGGCGGCCGCGTCCGGCATCGACGGAGCGGCGTCCTGGCTCGAACTGGTGTTCGCACACGCAACGGTCCGGTTCGAGATCGAGCCCGACGCCCAGGGGCTGGCCGTCCGGTACGAATACCGGGCGGAGGGAGTCGAGGAGCTGCGCGTGGCCCTGCCGCTGGTCGTGTGGGAAGGCGGCCGGGTTCTCACGGACAACAATCCCGTCGGGCCGGAGGCAGAGCTCGTCGAGTTCCCGGTCGCCCGACAGGTGGAGGTGGACCAGCCGCTGTTCGGAGCCCGGACCACGCTGACCGTCCCGGCCGCCGGCGCGACCCGAATCACGTTCCCGATCCGATCGATCCAGAGCTACACCACCCAGGCGACCGAGAAGGAGCCGCCGGGCATCTTCGCCATCGCGTTCGTCGAGACCGTGCTCGACGACCCGGGCCGGTCGGGGGCCGGCGAATGGAAGCTCGTCTTGAACTGAGGCGGCACGACCGTCGAGACAGCAGACCGGAGGAGAAGACAGATGAGCGAAGCGTCAATCAAAGCCGGCTCGGACAGATATGCGGGCACGGTGGTACTCGACCGCTTCGGGCCGACATTGGACGACTGGCACCAGGAGGGGCTGGGCGAGTTCCGGCTCGACGGGGACCGGATGGTGATCGACGCCCGGGAGGGCGGGTACTCCGCCTTCTTCAAAAAGGACCTGCCGGCCGACATCGCGGTCCGCTACCGGGTGAAATCGGTCCCACCCTACCAGCAGAACAACTTCAACCTCATCAGCCACTGCAGGCCGCCGAAGACCGGCTGGCCCATCGTCGAGCTGGGCCGCTACCCCGGCTATCGCGAGTTCGAGAACTACATCGTCACCTTCGTGAGCGACCGCGACAGGGACGAATGGGGCGACGAAACCGTGACCGCCGGCCGGGTGCGGTTCCGACGCAACCCCGGCTTCGAACTCAACCGCGAGCGGGAACCCGACAACGCGTACGGACGGGAGTATGAGATCGTCTATGCCGTCGAGAACGGCGTGATGCATTACTACATCGACGGGAACAAGATCGACGACTGGCGCGACCCCGAGCCCATCGGCGGCGGGTTCTTCGCGTTCAGGACTTACTGCACCGTCGCCGAGTACCGGGACCCGCTGTTCATCGCCCTGTGAGCGAGCCGGCCGGCCGCCTCGCCAGAGCGTATGACGGCAACTGCCTGTATTACACCGCCGCGAACAAAGCCGCGGCACAACCGGAGCAGAACATGAGAAAAATCTGGGTCGAACAAGGCGGCACGGTCACGGTGAAGGACGAGCCGGAGCCGGAGCTGCCGCCGAGGTGGTACCTGACTGACACGCAGTACTCGCTCATCAGCGCCGGGACCGAGGGCATGCACATCCGGAACCAGATGCAGTCGGACGCGGGCGGACCCCGGCGGATCGGCTACAGCAATTCGGGCGTGATCCGCGAGGCGGGCGAGGGGGCCGACCGACTCCAGACCGGCCGGCTCGTCGGCTGTTACGGCGGCGGGTACGCCGATCATCAGTCGGTCTGCGCCGTGCCCGAGACCCTGCTGGCCCCGTGCCCCGAGAACGTGACGGCCGAGCAGGCAGCGTTCGGCGGGGTCGCCACGTTCGGCCTCAACGGGCTGCGTCTGTGCGAGCTGTCGTTCGGGGAAGTCGTCGCCGTCGTCGGGCTGGGCCTGATCGGCCAGATCACCCTCCAGATCGCCGAGGCGGCCGGATACCGGACCGTCGGGCTGAGCCACTCCGACAAGCTGCTCGAGCTGGCGACCGAGCTCGGGGCGCACGGCGTGGTCAAGGCGGGCGAGCCCGACTCCATCGACCGGGCGATCGAGATGGCCGTCGGGCTGGGAGGGGCCGAGCCCGCCGAGGGCCGGCCCGGCGGGTTCGACGCCGCCGTGGTCTGCTCCGGCCGGACCGGCGACAACACCGCCCTGCTCGAAGGGCTCGAGCTGATCCGCGACCGGGGGGTGGTCTCCATCGTCGGCGCGCCCGAACTCCGGTTCCCCCGGGCACCGTTCTTCGCCCGCGAGGCACGGCTGGTCATCGCCCGGGCGGCCGGCGTCGGCCGGTACGACCCGCACCACGAGGACGACGCCGAGCCCATCCCGCACAGCCACACCCGATGGACCGAGGGCCGGAACCTGGCCGAGGTGCTCCGGCTCATCGGCGACGGCAAACTCAACGTCGATCGCCTGATCACCCACACCTTCGACATCGAGGAGGCCCCCGAGGCGTACGACCTGATCCTCAACCGGCCGAAGGACTGTCTGGGCGTCCTCTTCCGGTATCCGACCGGTGAGTCAATCCCTGGCCGGGCCGGGTGACGTTCGTACCGGACCGCTGCCGGGGATAGTGGATCGCTGAACGCTGTTGACTGATAGCCGACCTTGGAGGTGCCTGCTGTGACCGTACGACTGATCGACGCATACACCGGGTTCGGCGGGATTGCCCCGGGCGAGCGCGAGCACCTGCCGCTCGACGAGATGCGGGCGTATCTGGCCGAACTCGATATCGACGGGGCGCTCGCCCGAACCGTACCGGAGGATATGGAGCGCGACTGGCTGTCGGCGAACGACATCCTGTATCGCCTCTGCGGCGAGCACGACGGCCTCATCCCGTGCCCGGTGCTCATCCCGCCAACGGCCGGCGACTATCCGCCCGAACACGAGCAGGTCGACCGCGCCCTGGCCGGCGGGGCCGGTGCGGTGCAACTGCGCCCGAAGGCCGACAACTGGCCGATCCTCGACTGGGTCTGCAGGCCACTCATCCAAGCTCTGCAGGAGCGGCGTGTCCCCGTCTTCCTGCACGAGCGCGACCTGCCGCTGGCCGATGTACCGTTCGGAGATGCACACTCGGGGGTTCCGCTGGCCGCCGCGGCCGACCTTGCCGGGGCCTATCCCGACCTGCCCATCATCCTCGCTGGGTTCCATTACAGCTTGATGCGAACGCTGCTGCCGCTGATGCGGACCTTCCGGAACGTCCACATGACAACCGGCTACAATTTCGCCGTGCATCGCGGACTCGAGCATCTCGTGCGTGAACTCGGCCCGGAACAGATTCTGTTCGGCACCGGCTTCCCCGTCGCCGAGCCGGCGATGTACGTCACCCAGTTGATGTATGCCGACATCGCCGACGACGCCCGGGCCGCCATCGGATCGGGAAACCTGGACCGCCTGATGAAAGGGATTGTGCGATGAACACCCTTCTCGCTCGAGCACGGCGCGGCGAGCCGCTTGACGATATCGGCATCATCGATGTACACGGCCACCTCGGCCGGATCGGCTGTTCGGCGCCCTGCGCCGCACCCGACGAGATGATCGACGAGATGGACCGGCTCGGCATCGAGTCCGTTATCGTCAGCCACAGCCGCTGCATTTCTACCCGGCCCGACGAGGGCAACGTGCAGGTGTTGCAGGCGATGCGGGCTCATCCCGGCCGAATACTCGGATATGTAATCGTGCATCCGAGGAGTGCCGAATGGGTCGAGGGCCAGATGACCCGCTACGTCGAGCGGGGTTTCACCGGGCTGAAGCTCCACAACGCGAATGGCTTTCCCTACACCGACGACGCCTATCGGCCGGCACTGGCCATCGCGAACGAGCGACACATGCCCGTGCTACTGCACACCTGGGGCCAGCCCGAAGTGCTGGCGGAATGCCGGACGCTCGCCGAACGTTACCCCGACGCGACCCTGCTGCTCGCCCACGCGGGGGTGGCGAACGAGCCCGGCTACATCGAGCTGGCAAAAAACGCACCGAACGTCATGCTCGACGTGGCGGTGAGCCGAGGATGGCGCGGGCTGGTACAGCGGCTGGTCGAGGCGGTCGGCGCCCACAGAGTGATCTGGGGCAGCGACACCTTCCTCCTCGGCCAGGCACACCAGCTCGGCAAGGTGCTCGGGGCCGGAATCAGCGATGAGGACAAGGTCAAGATTCTGTCCGGGAACGCGCGCCGCGTCCTCGATCGAGTTAACGCACGAAGGAGACAATCATGATTCTGGATGGGCACATACACGTCGGCAAGCGGGGCGACGACCCCGCCGGGCTCGTCGGCCGGCTGAAGGAAGCGGGGATTGAGGGCGGAGTGGTCATCTCGCTCTCGCCGACGACGGACGACGGCCCCGACGACCCGGGCGAACGGCTCGACGACGTGCTCCGCCGGACCGCAGGACACGAGATGCTGTTCCCGTTCTTCTGGATCGACCCGCTCCACCCGGGGGCGCCGGACCAGGTGGCCGCGGCGGTCGAGCGCGGCGTCGCCGGGTTCAAGGTCATCCCCCACAACCACCTCCCGGGCGACGACCGGGCGATGCTCGTCTATCGCCTGATCGCCGACGCGGGGAAGCCGCTCCTGTTCCACTCGGGCATCCTGTGGGACGGACGGCCGTCGGGCAACTTCTGCCGTCCGTGCAACTTCGAAGCGCTGCTCGAGGTGGACGGGCTCCGGTTCGCACTGGCCCACATCTCGTGGCCCTGGGTCGATGAATGCATCGCGGTCTACGGCAAGTTCCTCAACGCCTACTCGAGTCGGCCCGACCTGTCGGTCGAGATGTTCATCGACCTGACCCCCGGCACCCCGCCCATCTACCGGCGCGACGCCCTGACCAAGCTGTTCACCGTCGGCTACGACGTGGCCAACAACGTGCTCTTCGGGCTCGACAGCTCGACGGAAGACTACAACGTCGCCTGGGCGAACGAATGGATCGAACGCGACAACGCAATCTACGCCGAACTCGGGCTGGACGAGGCGGCCCGGCGGAAGGTGTACGCCGACAACCTGCTCCGGTTCGTCGGAGCCACCACCGACAAAATCGTTCACAAGACGCCGCGACCGGGGGAATCGTGAGGCCCGCCGTGGGCCGACGGTCCGGTGTGACAGAATCCGCACCGGCGGCCGTTTCCTCGGCCGACCGGCGGACCACGACGACATGGCACCGCGATTATTGATCGCAACGGTCTCGGCGGGAGCCGGGCACGACCGGGCGGCCAACGCCCTGAAACGAGCGTTCGAGCTCGGCGGATACCCCGGCGAGGCCCGGACCGTGGACATGCTCCAGCGCTGCCCCTGGCTGGTCCGGGGGCCCGGGCTGCGGGCGTACTACTCCCTGCTCAAGCGGTTCCCGTTCGCCTGGCGGCTGATCTACGCCCGGGCGAACAAGGGGACGGCGGGCGGGCGCGGCCGGCGCCTGATGGCCCTCGTCGACCGCACCCTCGGCCGCCGGTTCCTCCGGGACGTGCGCGACAACCCGCCCAGCCACGTCATCTGCACCCACTGGGCGCCGGCCGAGACGCTGGCGTGGATGCGGCGCACCGGGCGGCTCGCCGCCCCGGTCGCTGTGGTCGTCACCGATTACGACGACCACAGCGTGTGGGTCAACCCGGGGACCGACCACTATTTCGTCGCGTCCGAACACATCCGGAGGCGGCTGGCCGACAGGGGCGCTCCGCCCGACCGGATCACCGCTCCGGGCATCCCCATCGACCCCGGCTTCGCCGCGGACCTGCCGCAGGAATCGGCCCGCCGGGAGCTCGGGCTGGACGCGGACCGGCTGACGGTCCTGGCGATGGGCGGGGGCGGCGGCCTGGGGCCGCTCCGGAACACCGTCGAGACGCTCGCCGGTTGCGGCGACCTGCAAATCCTCGCCGTGGCCGGCCACAACGAGCGAGTCCGGAAGCAGCTCGACGAAATCGACCTGCCGCCCGCCGCCCGGCTCGTCACCTACGGGTACGTCGATTTCATCGACAAGCTGATGGCGGCCGCCGACCTGGCGGTGATGAAGCCAGGCGGCCTGACCAGCAGCGAGTGCCTGGCCGTCGGCCTGCCGATGCTGCTCACAAAGCCCATCCCCGGACAGGAAGAGGGGAATCTCGACTTCCTCGTCGAGTGCGGGGCCGCACTGCCCGCCCGGGACCCGGACGAACTGCGGGACGCCCTCGGCCAACTGCTCGCCGACCGGGCTCGCCTGGACCGGATGAGCGCGGCCGCACGGGACGCCGGCCGCCCCGACGCCGCCCGGGATATCATCGACGCCACGCTCCGCATCCGGCCCGACCGGCATTGACACCGTCCATCCGCCGGCCTATGATGCCGCGCATCCCGGAATGCCCCGATAACCGAAGGAACCTGCGATGTGTTATGACGAAACCGCCGCGCTGGAATACCTGATGAACGTCCTCCCCATCCCGGGCCCGCCCGGCGACGAGAAGCTGGTGGCCGAGTACATCAAAGACCAATGCCGCAAGCTCGGCGTGCCCGACGACGCGATGGCCTCGGACACCACCAATGAGCAGAGCGACTACGGCGGCAACACCGGCAACCTGGCGATCCGGCTCGACGGGAAACGGGGCGGCCCGCGCCGCCTGCTCGCCACCCACATGGACACCGTCCCGCTCGCCGTCGGCAGCCGGCCGCGGATCGAGG
>PWKM01000155.1 GCA_003559755.1 Planctomycetota bacterium | reverse complement strand
GGCCCGGAAACGGGTGCCGGGCGCGTCCCCGATCAGGTCGTACGCGGCGAAGCACCGCCCGGCGGTCAGGGCGTCGGTCAGTAGAGCGATGTCGTCCGCCGAGCTGCCCGACCATTCGGACGACAGGACGTGCGTCCGGGCCGTCCGGAAGATGAACTCGGTGGGGAGGACCTTGAGCAGCGGCCAGCGGAAATGGGGGATGGGGTACCGCCGCTCGTGTGCATCGAGGGCGGCGATCCCCGAACAATGCCGGCGGAGGGCGACCTCGTCCCACCGGCGGAGGACGAGCGGGTGCGGGCCGGCGACCCGGCTGTCCGGGTCCCGCATCCCGTCGAGCACGTGCCAGGGGTAGGCCCCCTCGACCCAGTCGTGCATGTACGACCAGATTTCGACGCCCGCGTAGTCGTCGGTCGCCAGGTCGGGCCAGGCCTGCGGCTTTCGGTACATCTTTCCGCGGTCGTGCCGTTCCGGATGGGCCACGAACGCCCGGCCGCCGCGCCGCGCCACTTCGGGCAGATACTCGTTCGGATGGGCCGAGGCCCATCGGTCGGCCCGATCGAGCCCGATGACGAGCGCGTGCCCCTTGGTCGAGGACACCTCGACGCCGATGACGAGGAGCACGCCTTCGTGCCGCCCCTCCCAGCCCTCGTACTTCGGGCGAAGTGTGTGGTGATCCGCCGTGACCACGTAGTCCAGCCCGACGGCCCGGGCGATGCGGACCACCTCGGGCATGGTCACCGCGCTGTCGGAGTATCGGGTATGGACGTGGAGCACGCCCTTGTACTCGTGCAGGGTGTCCATAATCAGGATTGCTCCGCCGCGGCTTTCACGTCCCGGTAGCTGGTCCGCCCGAACAGGAAGAACAGGCCGCCCACCAGGTAGAGGATGACAAAGGTCGCGTCGCCGATGGCCCCGATGGCCCCGCCCTTCTCGACGCCGACCAGCGGGAACAGGAGGGTCATCGCCACCGCCCCCTGCCCGGCGCCGCCGGGGACGAGCGGGATCACGCGGATGACCATGGCCAGCGGGATAATCAGGGCCGAGTGCCAGAGCGAGATGTCCGCTCCCACGGCGATCCCATACAGGTAGTAGGCGATGAACATCGGGATTTGGGCCACGACCGACATCCCGGCGGCCTTGAGAAAGGTCCCCGGATGGTCGCCGTACAGGTGCATGGCGAGGTAGATTTTCCTGATGGTGGCGCTGAACGGCAGCCACCGGCCCATCCATTGGAGCAGTTGGAGCCGGCGCAGGCGCTTGCTCACGATGACGATGGAGAAGAGGACCATCGCGGCGGCCCCGCCCAGGGTCAACAGGATGAGCACCTGGCCGCCCCGCAGCCCGGCCAACCGCCACGTCCCCGGATCGGCCGCCCACAGGGTCCGGAAATCGGCGAGGATCATCACGCAGGCGATGAAGAACAGGGTGCCCAGCCCGAGGAACCGGTCCACGAACACGGTGGTCGCCGCCTCCGCCTTGTTCTCCCGGCCCCGGGCGATGTAGTACATCTTGATCGGGTCGCCCCCCACCCCGCCGGGCGCGATGGTCGAGAAGAACAGCCCGGTCATCGCCAGGGTGTACAGTTCGCCCAGCCGAACCTCGGCCCCCTGCGGCCGGATCAGGATTCCCCAACGGATCGATTGCAGGAAGACCATGAGCATGAGGCCGGCGAAGGCGAGGGCCAGCAGCGGCCATTGTGACGCGACGCCGACGAGGTCATCGGTGCGGATCAACCCCTGGCGGACCATCCAGAATATGATGCCCGCGACCAGGCCGATCTTGAGCCCCTGCCACAGCCAGCGCCGCCGCTTTTTCCGTGTCTCGCTCACGCTTCCAGCATCTCCATAAACGCTTCCAGCCGAGTCCGGTTCCGGGCGTCCAGCGGCCCCGGCCGGTCGCACTCGAGGGTCAGCACGGGCAGGTTCAGCCGGGCGCGCACCAGCCGGTCCTGGATGCCCCGGAAACAGAAGCTCTGGACGTAATGAATGATCGCGTCGGGCCGCCGGCGCTCGATCTCCCGCTCGATGTCGTCCAGGCGGAAGAAGATGTCGTAGGGGTAGGTGTATCGCCGGTACTGCTCGGCCAGGGAGCCGGTCCGGTAGGGCATGCTGAACTGCCGCTGCATCTCGTTGAAGACCACCCGCCCGCCGAGCGATTCGAGGGTCCGGTACAGGTCGGAGCAGATGGGCGGGATGCCGATGAGGCCGAGCCGGACGCCGGGCGGCATCGGCGGGCGGGCGACGGCGGTCTCGAGGAAGGACTCGGCCTCGGCGGCGAACGCCTCGGGGTCGCCTCGCAGGTCCGAGCAGTTGATCTGCCACAGGTGGTTCTCCTCGCCGGTCACCCGCCGTTCCTCCCAGGTGAGCCGGTCGATCTCGTGCACCGGCGCCCGACACCGGTCGAGGCGCTGCTTCTCCCGTTCGGCGGCCGGCCGGCTCGTGCCCAGGGCGGCGCACAGCTTGCCCAGCTCGGCGTCGAGCTCGGCCTCGCCGCGTCCGTATGGGAACGAGAAATCGATGATGTCCACGCCTTCGGTCTCCAGTATCTCGGCCAGCGCGTGCGTGTTGCTGCAATCGCCCCTGGCCACGGCGATCAGGCGGCGGATGCCCTCCCGTCGGGCGGCCGCGTAGAGGCCCTTGATCCACGCACAGATGTTGCGCGGGAAGCCGGCCTGTTCGGCGTCCTCTACCAGTTTCGACGGTTCCCGTGCGGTGATGAACCGGTTGTTCAGATCGACGGGCACCAGCCCGGCGGCATAGATGATCTCCGCCGGAACGGTGGTCGTGATTCCGATCCGCCGGTCCTCGGGCACGCCGTCTCCTGTCACGGTCTTCCTCATCGATTCTGCGGGCGAATGGCGGCGACGGCGATCATCGCTCGCCGATCCGGAGCGTCCATTCGCCGGCCCCGGTCTCCGGCGGGTCCTCGAACACCGTCTCGACCTGGGCCATGGCGAAGAAGCTCTCGAAATGCTCCACGTCCGCCGGGAACTCCTGGAACGACCGGTCGTAGCTGCGGACGGGCCACAGGGGGAACCGAACGCGGGCCGCCCCCTCCTCGGGCACGGCCAGCGTGGCCCGCGTGCCGAACAGCGGGCAATCGACGCTCACCTCGCGTTCGACCGGGACGACCGACGCGGCCTGTTTCTCGTGGGGGCCGTCCAGCTCGACGCCATCGACGCGGCAGGAGGCCGTGCGCCAGAGCACCAACTGCAGGGCGACGCGGAGCTCCCGGGCCAGTCGCTGGTCGAACCGGTACCGGACGGTCACCACGTCGCCCTGCGGCTCGATCTCGAAGTAGAACGCGGCGTGTGCGAAATCCAGGCGCAGCCGCCCGGCGGGGCCGTCCACCTCGCCGGCGGCCGCCCGGGGATAATACTTTGAGCGGCGGAGCGCCATCGGCATGCTGCCCACCTCGCCCCTGTCCTGTCCGGCGTAGCTCTGGCCGTGCTCGGAGCTGTAGCCGGGATCGACCCAGGCATTGTACAGCGGGTGCTCGGCGGTGATCAGGTTGTGGCCGCCGCCGACCACGACCGAGGCCCGCTCGTGCCACAGCGAGATGCGGTTCTGGCGCTCCAGCCGATAGATGAACAGGGCGTCCTTCGGAACGTCGGATATCTGGCTCGACAGGGCCGTACACCACGGCCCCCGGCGGGCGAGCACCCCGTCGAAGCAGGGGCTGTGGCTCTCGAGGATGGCGCCGTGCCGGTCCATCGGGAGGTCGCCGACCTCGGGCCCCGGCTCGTCGCCCGGGCGCATCCGCTTCGAGTAATAGACGAGCGACTCGGCGGGGAACGGCATGCCGAAATGGGCGTACCAGTTGCTCGGCCCGATCGCCCGGGGCTCGTCGAGCCACCCGGCGTCTTCCCAGAACTGGGTGATCCGCTCGATGTGGGTGACGCCGTTCTCGCCCACGTCGAGGCCGGGGGCGAGCATCCCGAAATAGCCGGGCGACATGCTCTGGCGCCCGTCGAACGCCCCGACGGTGACGCCGTCGGGGAACGACCACTGTGCCATGAACGTGGCGAGCCGGGCCACGGCGGCGGTAATCGCGTCGTCGCCGGTCTCCTCGGCGGTGGTCGCCAGTGCCCCGAGCTGGACGGCGTTATACTTCATCGACGGGCCGTGGTGCCGGCCTTCCTCCCAGAAGCCCTCGCGGTGCTGATAGCGGATCAACTGCCGGGTCTGGAACCGGGCCAGTTCGACCCATTCCGGCTTGCCCAGCAGTCGCCCGGCGAGCGCGGTCACCGCGAGCCGCCACGCCTCGTGGTTGGGCGAGGTGAAGAAGAACGGCTTACGGAGGTCGGACTCGACGAACCACTCGACGAACCGCTCCCAGCGCCCGCGCCGGTCCGGCTCGAGCTCGTCGCCGAGCAGGTCGAGCCCCCGGCAGATCATGAGCGGCGGCCATTCGGCGAAGCCGCACCGGGTCTCCTCCCAGCGGGCGAGCCAGTGGTCCGACAGCCGGAAGCACAGGTCGAGAGCGTCCTGCTTCCCGTAGTACGGGTTCGCCGGATGCTGGTGTTTGTAGAGGACCAGCAGCACGTGGGCGCCGTACTTGTAATTCTCGTGGGCGAAGCCGCCCGACCCCTCGGTCGGCTGGTCCGGGGCCAGGATTTCGTCGGCGTCCTGCTCGACCGCCTTCGCGCACGACACGAGATATCGGACGAGCCGGTCTATCGCTTGCTCCATCGTCTCACTCCTTTGGCTGTGCTTCCGTCATATTGCGGGTTTGGTCGAACCGCCCGACTGTTTTAGGGGGAACGGTGGTTCCGGGCGGGTGTTCAGGACGTCGTCTTTCTCCAGCCAGCCCCTTCGTGCGACGGCTACGCCGAGGTCGATCAGCCGGAGCGCTTCGACGCCGTGGGCGTCGCTCCCGATCGCGAGCCGCACGCCCTGGGCCTTGGCCATTCGGCAGTACCCGTCGGTGAGGTCCAGCCGCTCGGGGTTGGCGTTGATCTCGAGCGCGGTGCCCGTCCGGGCGCAGGCCCGGATGAGTTCGGGCACATCGAGGTCGTACGGGTCGCGCCGGCCGATCAGCCGGCCGGAGGGGTGTGCGATGATGTCCACGTGGGGGTGCTCGGCGGCGGCGACGAGCCGGCCGGTGATCTGTCGGCGCGGCTGTTTGAAGCCCGAGTGGATGGCGGCGATGACCACGTCGAGCTCGGCCAGCAGGTCGTCGGGCATGTCGAGCGAGCCGTCGGACTGGATGTCGACCTCGCTGCCGGTCAGCACTCGCAGGCCGGAGAGCGAGCGGTTGACCCGCTCGATCTGTTCGATCTGCTCGCGGACCCGCTCCACGGTCAACCCGTTGGCGACGGTGAGCGTCCGGCTGTGGTCGGTGATGGCGACGAACCGGAGGCCGCGTTCGCGGGCCGCCTCGGCGATCTCCTCGATGGTGTTCCGCCCGTCGCTCCAGTCGGTGTGGACGTGGAAGTCGCCCCGGATGTCGTCCGGCTCGACGAGGTCGGGCAGCGAGCCGTCAAGCGCGGCCTCGATCTCGCCCTGGTCCTCCCGCAGCTCGGGCGGGATGAGGGGCATGTCGAGCGCCCGGTAGATGTCCTCTTCCTCCGCCGATGCGATCCGGTCGTCGCCCTTGAACAGGCCGTACTCGCTGATCTTCATCTCCTGCTTCTTGGCGAGCCCCCGCAGTTTGATGTTGTGGGCCTGCGAGCCGGTGAAGTATTGCAGGGCGGAGCCGAACTCGTCGGCATCGACGACCCGGAGGTCCACCTGCGGGTGTGGGTCGTCCTCGACGATCACGCTCGCCTTGGTCTCGCCGGCGAGCAGCACGTCGGCGACGTAGGGGCCGGAGGTGAACTCGTCGATGATGGCGGCGGGGTCGTCTCCGACGGCGAGGAGATCGACATCGCCGATGGTCTCGCGCCGCCGCCGCAAGCTTCCGGCTGGGGTGATGCGCGCGACCAGCCCCTGCTTCCCCTCGAGGTGGTCGATCACCATCCCTGCGGCGTCCAGGGCGACGTCCAGCCGCATCCGTTCCCTGCCGCCGCGGGCGATGCGTATCCCGCGCAGGATGTTCTGCTCGGTTTTTTCGCCCATTCCGGGCAGGTCACGCAGCCGGTGTTCGCGGGCCGCCTCCTCGAGCTCGTCGACCGATCCGATCCCCAGCTCTTTGAACATCATCGCCGCCTTTTTCGGGCCGACGCCCTGGATGCTGAGCACTTCGGCGATCCCCTCGGGCACCCCTTCCCGCGCTTCCTCGAGCCGGCGGATTCTGCCGGTCTCGATGTACTCGGCGATCTTTTTCGCAGTCGCCTCGCCGACGCCGGGCAGGTCCTCGAGCGTGCCTTTCTCGGCCAGCTCGGCCACGTCCTCCGACAGGTCCTCCAGCACCCGGGCGACCCGCCGGTACGAACGCACCTTGAACGCGTTCTCGTCCTTGAACTCGAGCAGGTCGGCCAGCTCGACAAACCGCTGTGCGATCTCCTTGTTGGTCATCCGCCCGCTCCACAAACCGTCGAAACAGGATCAATCGTATCGGCGGGCGGGCCATGATTCAAGCGAACCCGCCGGCGCCCAATCGCAGCCCGGCCTTCCCACCGCCATTGTCTTCAGGGGGCACGATATCCCTGCGCGTTTCAGAATTATTGCATGATTGTTCTTGCATTTCGGAGCGTCGTGGCGTATACTTCTCCTCAAATCGGTTCTTTTTTATAAGGAGCAGAAAATGGGCATGGAAGATCAGGCCGGAGTCGAAGCCGCACCCGTCGGAGGCGCGAGCAAGCAGGAGCGCACCTGGGCAATGCTGTGCCATTTACTCGGGCTTTGCGGGTTTATAGGAATCCCTCTTGCGAACATAATCGGCCCGCTGGTCATGTGGCTGGTGAAGAAAGACCAGTCGGCGCTCGTCGACCGCGAGGGGAAAAAAGCCCTGAACTTCCAGATTTCGATGGCGATCTACGGTTTCGTCGCCGGCATGCTGATATTTGTCGTTATCGGCTTTGTCCTCTTGCCCATTGTGCTCATCATCTGGCTGATCTATACCATTCTGGCTGCGGTCAAGACCAACAACGGCGTGGACTTCAAGTACCCGCTCACCATCCCGTTCTTCAAGTAAGAGCGGCCGCAGCACTTCGCAGGGTCACTTACTCTCCGGCAGTTCCTGCGCCCCCGCTCTGCCTTTCTTGAATTCCCGACACGGTCTGGTAAGATACGCCCGCTCATAGGCAGTATCGATGCAGAAAAAGCCAGGATACGTGAAAGGGGTTTCGTATGGCGGCAGAATTGATCGACGGCGAGGCGATCGCCGAGGACATTAAGGACGGGCTGAAGAAGGACGTGGCCGCGCTCGAGGCGGACGGGCGGCAGGTCAAGCTGGTCGCCCTGTTGGCCACCGAGAACAAGGGGGCGAAGATGTACGCCTCGTTCCAGGAGAAGGCGTGCGATGAAGTCGGCATCCGCTACGAGCTGTGCGAGCTCGAATCGACCGCGTCGGAAGCCGAGCTGCTCGCCGCCGTCCAGCGGCTCAACGCCGACGACTCGGTGAGCGGGATGATTATCCAGATGCCGCTGCCCGACGGGGTGGACGCCCCCCGGCTGCAGCAGGCGATCGACCCGGCGAAGGACGTCGAGGGGGTCACCG
>PWKM01000333.1 GCA_003559755.1 Planctomycetota bacterium | reverse complement strand
CATTGTGGAGGATGTGCGTGCCGCCCTCCTCGATATCCGTGCGGGAGACAACCCTGAGTTGGCAGCCAAGGCACGTGCCCTGTTGAATGGTGGTGAGCCGAAGTCTGAGACAGAATAACTCAGATAAACAGGCGTCCGGAACAGTAGGATGCCCCCCTGTTCGGCTTACCCCCCGTCTCCGAACTTTCCAGATTTGTTGCATACAACGGCCGTTTTCGGGTGTATAATGAGCCATCCGCGTGGAGGAGCGAGGTTATGCCCTTATCAAACGACCGAAGCGGGATGACCGGGCGCGGGAGCAGGAAAGCCAGCATCCTCACGATCAGCACCTCCTTCGTCTCTCGGGCGCACATGGCAATCGCCCGGGCGGTTCTGCGCGGCTCCCCAACAATGAAAGGAGCGACGACAATGCGATCCTTATACTCAATGTATCTAGTGACTCTGGTGCTGATCATTGCTGTCAGTGCGAACGCCTTTGCCGCTGACCGAACTTATAACGCTCATGCCGCTGACCGAGCTTATATCCGTATCGTGTCGGGTTCAGGCAGGTTGATTCCGCAGAGTTCACAGATCTTTGTCGGTGAGGTTAAGGGCGTTGCCTGGGACAAGGAGGGGCCCGACCGGACCGGGAAAGCGACATTTCTCGTCCGCGACGGTATTCGTGGCATCAACCAAGGTGACGAGACCCTCCTCGGCGTTCGGGAGATCAATCCCTATGTGAGGAGGCTGGGGGAAGAATATTTCATCCGGGGACTTCGGTTTGCGGATGGGACTATATGGCTGGTCTTCGTAGACCAGGACAATGCTATTCGTTACATCATGCAACTGGAGACCGAAGATGCTCCCATCATCAAAGAGGTGGCGAAGGCCGCAGAGATCGACTCTCAGGAGCCAGAGGACAAACTGGAGTCGCTTCAAAGCGTGCTTGGTGAGAAGCCCTTGAAACGGAGCGTGCTGGTCAACTACGGAATTGAGGCGACAGGGCGTCTCGTCCGCACTCATCCGGAGGCATGCTCTATCCTGCTGTCGGTTGCAGGCGAGTCCGACAACCCCGCCCGCATTCGTGTCGCCGCCATGGACGCCATTCAGCGGTATCTGGCGTCTGGATATATCAGGGGTGGGGATGAACGACCAACATGGAAGGAAGAATTGAAGATGATTTTGGAGGCTGCGCCGGTAATGAAGGACGAACCCCTTGAACTTCTTTATCGGTACTCGTCTCTCCTGTGGAGCGCGGTCCGGCGGGGTTCACGGGAGAGTGCGCTGGTCATCCCGGAGGGCGTCAAGGTCGAGTCGCCAGAGAAGGTGAAGGCGGCAATTAATTCGGTCGCGGCAAAGCTGGATGAAAGCATCCCGCCCCTGATGGAGGAGCTGGCTGCGGCACAATCGCCGGACACGACCTTCCCGACGGAACAGCAGCGCAACCACCAAATCGGCCGGCTGCAGCGGTCAATTGAGCACACGCGGAACCGGGTCGAGATCCTGAAGAAATTGGCGGAGAGCCCGGCATTACAGCCGGCCCCAGTTCCGGAGGACGATGAAAAATGACCGTGTTTGGGAGTACGGTGTCTGGAAACGCCCGTTGCCGCTGGTTGGTGGCCACAGCAGTGGCTGTCGCCTGATGTTGCCCGGTTCGCGCCGCCGCGCGGGCTTGGCAATTGGGGAGTATCTCATTTCGTTCGCTTGAATATGCGATTGCTGGTGCTACAATTTGCATTCTGAACTGGCACCGGTCCATTGAAAGGAACAGTTGTGAGGCGTGCGTCTGCCGGAAACCACCGGCTCGGCGACGGGTTGCGCGGGCGAGGCGGACGACCTGAAGGAGAAGGATTATGAAGCACTGGGAGCATCTCGAAGAGTTGTTTGTTCGCGACCACCGAAACCCTTTGATTACCTCCAAGCATCTGCCGTACCAGTCAAACGCGGTGTTCAATGCCGGGGCGGCCGACCTCGGCGACGAAGTGCTGCTGCTCATCCGGGTGGAGAGCACTTCGGGCCGCTCACATCTCATTGTGGCTCGCAGTCGGGACGGTATAACCGACTGGGAATTCGAGCCGAGGGCGCTTCTGCATCCGGCCCAGGGGTTCGATTACGAGAACAACGGGGTGGAAGACTGCCGGCTCACCTGGATGGAGGACCTCAACACCTGGGCGATCGCCTACACCGGGTACTCGGATTACGGTCCGGGGGTGGCGCTGGCAACGACGGAGGATTTCAAGACGGCGGATCGGATCGGTTTCATATTCGCCCCGGACGACAAGAACGCGGCCCTGTTCCCCAGGAAATTCGGCGACCGGTACGCTATGCTGCATCGCCCGTCGGTCGGCGGCGGGAGCGTCTGGCTGTCCTATTCGCCCGACCTCCGGCACTGGGGCAGCCCGACCGTGGTGCTCCCGGTCCGTGGCGGCCCCTGGTGGGACGGCGCACGGGTGGGGGCGGGGCTGCCGCCGATCGAGACCGAGGCCGGCTGGCTGCTCATCTATCACGGGGTCAAACACGTCGCAGGCGGCCCGATCTATCGGTTGGGGGCCGCCCTGTACGATCTCGAGAACCCCGAGCAATTGATCAGCCGCACCCGCCGGTGGCTGCTCGGCCCCGAGGAGGACTATGAGCGGACGGGCGATGCGCCGAACGTGGTCTTCGCCACGGGCGGGTTCATCCGGGACGAGAAGCTGTGGATGTACTACGGGGCGGCCGATTCCCGTATCTGCCTCGCCACTGCTCCGCTCTCCGACCTCCTGGACGAGCTACTCGATAATCCGGCTGGATGAGCCCACGGTCCGCCCGCCCAAATCCGGCCGGAAATCGGCTTTCGTCGGATCAAAACTGGAACTCGGGCGGCGAATCTGGTAGTCTGGCATGCCGATATCATAAGCCCGAACTTCTGACTCCATTTCAGGGACATCCGGTTCAAGCCGGAAAGCCAACATATGCGTAGAAACATCGTCCACGAGGGAGCCGGCTCGCTGACTTATGCGATCCGCGAGATCGTGAGCATCGCTCAGCAGTTCGAACGGGCCGGCCTCGAGATCACCTGGGAGAATATCGGCGACCCCGTGCAGAAGGGCGAGGGCATCGCGCCGTGGATTCGCAATATAATGCAGGACGTGATGAACGAGGACGCGGCATGGGGATATTGCGATACCGTCGGGGTGCGGGCGGCCCGCGAGTTCCTGGCGGCCCAAGTCAACAAGCGCGGCGGCGCCCAGGTGACGGAGAACGACATCATCTTCTTCAACGGGATCGGCGATGCCGTGGCCAAGGTCTATGGCTTCCTGCGCCGCGAGGCGAGGGTCATCGGCCCCACGCCCGCCTACAGCACCCACTCGTCGGCCGAGGCCGCCCACAGCGGATACGAGCACCTCACCTACGAACTCGACCCTTACAACAACTGGCTGCCGGACCTCGATGACCTGCGGATGAAGGTCAAATACAACGACTCGATCGCCGGCATCCTGCTGCTCAACCCGGACAACCCCACCGGGACCGCCTACCCGCGCGAGGTCCTGGAAGAGATGGTCGCCATCGCGTCCGAGAACGACCTGTTCATGATCGCCGACGAGATCTACACTCACATCGTTTACAACGGATACCGGACCCTGCACCTGTCTGAAGTGATCGGCGACGTCTGCGGCGTCGTGATGCGAGGCGTGTCCAAAGAAGTCCCCTGGCCGGGGGCGCGCTGCGGCTGGGTCGAGGTGTTGAACCGCGACCGCGACGACATCTTCCATACCTATGTCGAGTCACTGGTGGCGGCCAAGCGGCTGGAGGTCTGCTCGACCACCGCCCCACAACTCGCCATCCCGAGGATCATGGGCGACGAGCGCTATCCGGCTCATCTCGCGCGCAGGTCCGGCGTCTTCGAAGCCCGTGCCAGAGAGGCGTATGAAACGCTCAAAGACATCGACGGCATCCGGGTCAACCTGCCCCAGGGGGCCTTTTACATGACCGTGCTTTTCGAAGACGGTGTCCTGCACGAGGGCCAGCACCTGAAGATCGACAACCCGCAGGCACGGGATACGGTCGAGCAAATGGTTGACGGGACACCGGGCGACCGGCGATTCGTGTACTACCTGCTGGGCGCGACCGGAATCTGTGTCGTGCCGCTCACCGGGTTCTGCTGTACGCGCGACGGGTTCCGCATCACGCTGCTGGAATCGGACGATACGAGACGCAAGTGGATGTTGGACACGCTGGCCGATGCCATCAGGGAATATCTCGCCTCCTGAGCCGGGCGGGGCGGTCCGGACGCGAACCGGCCCCGTGCCGCAAAGGGCCGAACCCGAACGGCGGATGTACGTTTAGCCATTAGAACGTCGTGTAGGATTTGTCGTACCATATACATTAACCGGGAGCGGCTGTGGCCGAGTCTGTCAACGAGGTTGAATCTCTTGCCGGGGAGTTCCGGGAGACCTTTCGTACCATCACCGCTGAGATCGGCAAGGTCATCGTCGGATATCACGATGTGATCGAGCAGACGTTGACGGCCCTGGTGGTGGGCGGCAACGTGCTGGTGGAGGGTGTCCCCGGCCTGGGCAAGACCCGGATGCTGCTCGCCCTGGCACGGGCGTGCGACCTGACGTTTCGCCGGGTCCAGTTCACACCGGACCTGATGCCGGCCGACATCACCGGGACGAATATGATCAGCCGGACGGAGAGCGGCGGGCGCACCGTCCGCTTCGTGCCCGGCCCGATCTTCACCAACCTGCTCCTCGCCGACGAGATCAACCGGGCGACACCGCGAACCCAATCGGCACTGCTCGAAGCGATGGAGGAACACGCGGTCAGCTCCGGCGGGGAGACACGGCCGCTCGACGAGCCGTTCTTCGTGATGGCGACCCAGAACCCGATCGAGCAGGAGGGCACATACCCGCTGCCCGAGGCCGCACTCGACAAGTTTACATTCAAACTGCTGGTCGACATGCCGGAAGCCGAGGAACTGCGGCAAGTCCTGGAACGGACCACCGCCGAGTCACAGCCGGAGGCCGAGCAGGTCGCCGCCCGGGACGACATCCTCGCCCTGCGCCGGATTGCCTTCCAGGTACCGGTGGCCCCGAAGATCGAGGAGGCGGCGATACGGATCGTCCGGGCCACCAGAGGCGAACACCGATACATCAAGGCCGGTGCCGGCCCCCGGGCACTGAAAGCGCTCCTGCTCGGGGCGCGGGTTCGCGCTCTGCTCGAGGAGCGGTACAACGTGAGCACGGACGACATCAGGGCTCTGGCCGGGCCGGCGCTGCGGCACCGCGTCGTGTTGTCGTTCGAGGCAGAGTCGGCCGATGTCACCCCCGACGACGTGATCGAGGAACTGCTGGCGAGCGAGATGTGATGAACGATGAACCCGCACAATTCCAGAACGGATTCGACCGGATTCGGGACGTTCTGCGCCGGTCGCTAGTCGGCTGTGACGAGGCGATCGAGCACCTGCTCACCGCCTTCTTCGCCGAGGGCCACGTCCTCATCGAGAGCGAGCCGGGGCTGGGCAAGACCATGCTCGCCAAATCGTTCGCCGCCGCGGTCGGCCTGCCGTCGGCCAGAATCCAGTTCACCCCCGACCTGATGCCCGCCGACATCACCGGCACGAATATCTTCGTGGAGGAGCCCGGGGGGGAGAGGCGATTCGAGTTTCGGCCCGGCCCGGTGTTCACGAACATCCTGCTGGCCGACGAGATCACCCGGGCGACCCCCAAGACGCAATCCGCCCTCCTGGAAGCGATGCAGGAGCGGAATGTTACGGCCGCCGCGGAGACGAGGCCGCTGGAACGCCCCTTCTTCGCCATCGCTACACAGCCGCCGGAGGGAAGCCAGGGCACCTACCCGCTGCCCGAGGCCCAGCGAGACCGTTTCCTGGTGAAGCTCGTGCTCGCTTTCCCCGAGGACGACGCACTGCGGGAGATCGGTCGCCGCAGCGTTAGCCGGGAGGCGAATCCGGAAGCGGTTCTCAGCCGGGAGGAGGTGGAAGCCATGATGGCCGCTGTCCGGCGCGTTCGTCTGACACCGGCCGCTCTCGACCGGGCCGGGAAGCTGGTCCTGGCGACTCATCCGAACAGGCCCGAGTCGGTCGAACTGGCCGACAGATACGTCCGGTACGGGGCCAGCCCTCGCGGGGCGCAGGCCCTGGTTATTACCGGCAAGGTTCGTGCCTTGTTGGATGGGCGGACCGAACTGCAGCCCGAAGATGTCGATGCAGCCCTTCTCCCGTGCCTCAGGCACCGAGTCATCCTGAACTTCGAGGCAGGAGTCGAGGGAATACGACCCGAACAGATCATCGAACAGATCGCCGAACGAGACGGGTGAGCATGATGACGCTGAAGACAGCCAGCACAACGATTCTGATAACGGCTATGGCGTTGATTCCGGCCTGTGGACCATCCGACGAAAACGCGGAGCCAGAGGAACTCGAGCCCATCGCCGCAGAACCGCTCTCCCTGGAGCCGCGGTTCAAGGTCGAGACCGAAATCGATCCGGGCGTCCGCGTCGATCCGCCGGAGACGCCGCCTGCGCTTCGCTGGGATTTCTCCGAGGTAAAGACTATTGCCTATGAGCTCTTTCAAGCATATGAGACGTCAACGGCGATAGAGATTCCGCCCGAACTGATGGGCGAACTGCCGCCCAACGCCAAGAGCGAGGCAACACTGATTGTTCGAAGCGAAGGCGACGGGACTGCGGTCGTGGAGATTCACGACGCCAGCGTGTACCTCGGGGACGAAGAACAGCCGACCGAACGGCAGCCCGGCCTGGTTGCCACCATCGGTCGGATGGACGAATCCGGGCAGGTCCAGCCGTCCGAATTGCAAAATGGTCATAGCGGGAGCGGCCATGCCGAGCAATTCCTTTCGTTGCTGATTTCCCTGCCGAACGAACCGTTGCGGCCGGGCGAGTCCCTGGAAGATACCCTCGAGTTGCCTATTCCCCAGGAATTGCCGGGATTCGAGCTCTCTCTGAGGCGTGAAATCACCCTGCTCGGTTACGAGATGCGCAACGGCGAGCGATGTGCGAAGCTTGAGGTGGCACTGACACCGGAGGATGCCGACCTGCCGGAAGGCGTCTCGCCCGGCATACAGTTCGGCTTCGACGGGAAGTCGGTGGTCCTGTTCGGTATCGAGAGCAGGAGCTTTGCTTCCGCCGAGATGACGATTGCAATGGGGTTCGCCGGAATCATGCAGGTCGACATAATCATGAAAATGGAGCGGAAGTCGGGAGAGCCGGAAGATACGCCATAAACCAACCGTGGGGGGCATCGCTCCTGCAGGGCGACCGGAACGCCGGGACCGGCTGAATGTATGTCCCTGTTCCGGGCGATCCTGCCAATGAACGCGGGAAATTCAAGACTTGATCTGCTACCGTTCTTCCCGTGTAACCTTCCGCAACAGGGGGGCGCGGCTGACCCAGCGGGCGTTACGAATTCTCCGGTTGATTGAATTGCGTCTCGAAGAGTCGCCGGTATATCCGTCCCGATTTGATCAGTTCTTCGTGCGTACCCTGCTCGACGATTCGCCCGTTTTCCAGCACGAGAATGCGGTCGGCGTTGGTCACCGTGGACAGGCGGTGGGCGACGATGAGGACCGTCTTGTCACCGTGCGAGATCAATCGTTCGAGGGCGT
>PWKM01000200.1 GCA_003559755.1 Planctomycetota bacterium | reverse complement strand
TCGAGCGGCGAGAACCGGGTCAACTGGAAGAACCGGCTGCGGTCATAGTTGCCCTGTCGCACGGACAGATTCGCCGACCCGTTGTACTGTATCGACAGGGCCATGCCCCAGGAGAAGACGAGCATCTCGCCGGTCTCGTGGTGGATGTTGATCTCGGTGGGACGCCGGACCGAGATGTTTCGGAGGTGCTGCCCGTCGGCGTCGAAGACCTGTACCCGGTCGTTCAAGTGATCGGCGACATATACGCGGCCTTCCGGGTCGCAGGCGACATCGGCTGGCATGTTGAACCGGCCGTCGGCATCCCCCGGATCGGGTGTTCCGGCGAACCGTTCCGGCTCGTCATTGCCGTCGTAGGCCGTGCGCCGGACCGTATGCTGCCAGAGCACCGTCCCCCGGTGGCCGAGGAACGTCTCGTTGTAGCGGGCGAGGTAGAGCCATCGGCCGTCGGGGCTGATGGCGGCCCGCTTGGGGCGGAGTTCGGACAGGGCGTCTTCGCTGCGGTGGCCGGTGTGCGGCTGCCACCACGGCTGTTCGCTACGGAGTGTCACTGACGGGCCGTGGAGATTCACTCCGCCGCTGGTCCCGTCGGTGGCGAACCGGCTCACGCGATATCCGATCAGGGCCATCCGATCTCCGGCGACCACAAGGTCGTCGCCCGCTGCGCCCAGAATCCCCCCGTAGCCAACGCCCTTGGTCTGGATTCCCCGGTATTGCCCGTCGCGGTAAGTCGGGTGCAGGCAGTTACTTCCGCTCATCAGGAGGGTTGTCTGGAGCCAGTTGGGTTTGATCGGAAGCTCAACGCCGTCGGGGAAGCGGTGGTAGATCAACCCTTCGACATCACCGATCTTGTCGGAGGGGAAGGGATAGACCGTGCGGACATAGTTTCCCTCCCGGTCGAACAGGCGAACGTGGTCCACGCCATGTCCGCTGTCGAACACAAACACCCCGTCCTCTGCGGGGGCAAAGGATAGCTGCTGGCCGGAGAAACCGCTGGGGTTCCGCTGCGAACTGTGTTTGCCCGGATGCCAGAACAGAGTACGCTCGAACTGCGGCTTCAGGCCCAGCGAGACGCGGACGTTGACGTTCTCGAGGTCGTCGACGTAAGCCCCGGCGTCGTTCTTGCCGTCCCAGATTATCTCCTGTCGCCTGGAGTTCTGCTGGAACGGCTCGGGTGCGTTGGGGCCGAGCACCCCGCTGGCCAGGTGCCGGATGATTTGGCCGCCGGCATCTTCAATGACCACGGTGACGTCGCAGAAGCCCTTGCTCTCGAAAGAGATCGTGACTCGATCCCCGTCACGGGCGACTTCCGGCTTGCGGGTGAACTCGAAGACTTCCTGGCGGTCAACGGAGAAGTCCCGGACGTTCGTGCCTGCTCCAGCCAGGCCCGCCATGCACAGCAAGGCAAGCAGGCAGATGGCGGTGTGGCCGAGGGATGTCATTCGGGTTCGTAACGGTCTGCGGCTGGTGCAATCCATTGCTTACTCCTTATCCGGAACGTCCTTGAGCGCGACTGTTTCGTTGACGTGATAATCGAGTCTGACGTTGACGATGCGGGCATTGCCGGCGTCGGCGATAAACAACCGGCGGTCGGTGTGAGTGCCCACGTATGCGGGATGGCCACGGCCATCCGGGCCGCATATCCGATAAGCCGAATGATCGGCAATTTCCCCCCTATGATCATTTCGCTTGCTCTTATTATTCCGGCCGCTGTCCCGGTGCTCCTGTATCTGGAACATCTTTCAACGACACGAGTTCGTCCGTGTGGTAATTGAGTTTGACACTGACGATGCGGGCGTTGCCCGGGTCGGCGATATACAGCCGGTGGTCGGTGTGAGTGGCGACATAGGGTGCGAACATCAGCGCTGTCTCATCGCCGCCGATGGAGCGGTTATTGGGCGGGCCGCCGTCTTCGACCAGCGGTTTGCCGTCGTCCACGTTCCCATACTGCCCGACGCGAAGGATGAGATTCCCGGCGCTGTCGAGTACGCCTACGTTATAGCGGTCGACCTCGGGGGTGAAGCTACGGGCGAGGTAGTCGAGCGAGAACCGTGCGTTGGGGCAGGAGCAGCCGGTGCTGTAGTTATGGCCGCCCCAGCCGACTCCGCCATACATCCATTCGGCCCCCTCGACCCATGCGGACGGACGCCGTAGGTCGTTGGGACGGTCGGGCGTATTGGTGAGCGGAACCGGTGCTCCGCCCGACGCCAGGAGCCGGCCGTCGCGGGGCGAGAACTTCATCAACGTGCCCGCGTGATCGTTGAAGTGTTCCTCGCCGTCGATGACGATGGGCGATGCGTTGAGGAGGTACACGTTGTTGTTTGCATCGATGGCGGTCCCGTTTATGTGTACATGGAGGCCGGGCACGGCGTCGTCGTACACCATGTTGCCGTGCCGGTCGATGATGTGGACCAGTATGACGCCGAGCCGTGATTGCCCGGCCCCCCACCGACGACCGGGATAGAGTGAAGGCAGGTACCCTTCCATCCCGTGCCGGTCCTCCTCGCCTCGGCGTTCCATGTGATCGTACAGGGCGGCGACGACGATGTTGCCGTTCGCCGAAACGTGCATGCCGCCCTGATGGAAGCCCTTGTTTCCGGGGAACATCGCCCCGCTCAGGATGTGGGTACTCCGCTCGCTTCCGCCGCTGCCGAAATGATGGCGTTCGCGTTCCTCGCCATAGTCGAACGGGACCTCGCGCCAGGAGTCGGCCTGGAACCGAATGATCATGTCGGAGGTGCGCAGGTAGGCGTACCCTTCGAGGTCGAACGCCATGTCCTCGGCGCTCATCGGCAGGTCGATCTCGCGGGTCCGCCCGGTCTCGGGATCGATGCGCACAACCTGCCGGAATGCCTTGCCGTGCGAGCTGTCGCCCTCGACCAGGTACAGCATGCCGTTGGCATGATTCACGTATAGCCGCTGGCGGTTGAACGGGGCAGGGCGCACCCGTCGGATATTTCGGACGGCTTCGTTCAGCAGGTCACGCTCCACCGCCGCCTCGCCGTCCTTCAGGGAGAGCAGCATGGCTCCTTGCCCGTGGGTGTTCCGGCTTCGGGCCGGAGACCGGGCCGTGATCCAGACCCTGGGAGGGTCGGCCCAAGTATCCACGACGGCGTCGATATCGACGTTGGACGGCCTTGTCCGGCTCAGCCCGGTCGGTCTTTGCAGGTCCCAACTCTCGACCTGTTCCGGGTTGGGCAGGGGCGAGAACTTGGTCAGGTTGAAGAAATTCGCCTCGCTGCTATCGACCGTCGGCGTGGTGCCCCGGAAGCTGGTCCGGCCTGTCACGGGCAGTGCCCAGGAGAAGACGAATATCTCGCCGGTCTCGTGATGGATGTCGATCTGGGTCGGTCGGCGTACAGAGATATTGGTGATGTGTTCGCCGTCGGGGTTGAACACCTGGACCCGGTCGTTGCTGTGGTCGGCGACATAGACCCGGCCCTCACGGTCCACCGCCACGTCGGCCGGTTTTTTGAATTGGCCGTCGGCATCGCCGGACTCGTTGATCGAGCCGACGAACACCTCCGGCTCGCCGTCCCCGTCGTACCGGATGCGCATGACCATATGCCGCCAGAAAACCACGCCCCAACTGCCGGGGAAGGTCTCGTTGTACCGGGTCAGGTACAGCCATTCGCCGTCGGGGCTGAGCGCGGCCCGTTTGGGTCGAATGAACCGGGCGTCCCCTTCGTCGCGGCGGGGGTCGGCAGTCCATAGGGGACTGTCATAACGAAGTGCCAGGTCCGGGCCGTGCAGGTTCAGCCCGCCGCTGCTGCCGTCGGTCGCGATGCGGCTCAGGTGGGTCGAGAACAACGCGATGCGTCCGTTGGCAACGGCGATGCCCTCTGCCCCGGAGCCGGTGATCCCTCCGTTGGCGATCCCCCGGTGCTGAATGCCGCGGTACTGGCCGTCGCGGTAGGTAGGGCGGATGCAATTGGTGCCGCTCATCAGGAAGGTCGATTGGAGCCAGTTGGGCTTGATCGGCAACTCAACCCCGTCCGGGAACCGGTGGTATATCAGCCCCTCGACATCATCCATCTTATCGGCGGGGAACGGGTAGATGGTTCGGACATAGTCGCCATCGTGGTCGAACAGGCGCAGGTGGTCCACGCCCTGTCCGCTGTCGTACACGTATACGCCCTCGGGGGCCGGGGCAAAGACCAGTCGCTGCCCGCTGTAGGCGCTGCCCGCCCCCTGTGCGCTGGGCTTGCCCGGGTCCCAGAACAGGGTCCGTTCGAATTGCGGTTTCAGGCCCAGTGATACGCGGACGGATACGGCTTCCTTGTCATCGACGTAGGCCCCGGAGTCGTCCTTGCCGTCCCAGACCAGCGTCTGTCTTTTCGAGTTCTTTTCGAACGGTTCCGGGGCGTTGGGGCCGAGCACGCCGCTGGCGAGGTGCCGGATGATTCGGCCGCCGGAGTCCTCGACGACCACGGTGACGTCGCAGAAGCCCTTGGTCTCGAAGGCGACGGTCACTTCGTCGCCCCGGCGGGTTACCTGGGGTTTCTGAGCGAACTCGAACACGTCTTCCCGGTCGACCTCGAACATGTCTTTGCCCGGGCCGTCGGCCGGCGCGGGCTGGGTCATCAAAGCGATCACAAAGGATGTCAACAGAATCAGTAAGGTTTTGGACATAGTAGTTCCTTTCTGCAACTCGGCCAGCCCTGTATCCCCATTGTATCCAATTCGGGGCCGATTCAAAATGATGTGTTCGGGCCGATCTGTTCGCCGCTCTACTCTTGTTCGGGTTCCTCTTCCACAGTCTCGTGCTTATAGAGCCACGTGTGGCGCGTTACCCACATCGTGACGCCGTACTCCGGAATGTATGCGACCACCGGCGAGCCGTATCGCTCGAACGGCCACTCGGTCTCGGTGAAGTCGTCCACCCGGCGGTATTCGTTCTTTTCGCTGTCGAACTCGTAGAGCAGTCGTTTGCCGGTATCCCTGGGCTGCATGAGGAACAGGTATCGCCCGGACACCGGGTCGACCGTGATGTAGGTCCGCGTGATGCTCAAGTTATAGGGGGCGTCCTCCAGCCGCTCGACGGTCCCGTCCTTCTTGACCCGGACGACTGTTCGGATGGAACGATTCCCGGCGCAGACAAGCACCTCCTCGCGGAATGGGTTGTGACGGGCCATGCTGTGGTGACCGTGTACCGGAATCCGGTCCAGGTCCTCCCATTCCTGGGTTTCTTCGTTGAAGAACCGCAGCTCGTGGGCGTCGTCCTGGCTCAGGTTCAGCAGGCCGTTCCGGGCGTAGAAGAACTCGATGACGCCGGTGCTGGCGTATGAGCCGCCCGGCGGGAGCTTGGTCCATTCGCCGGCCCGGATGTCGTAGCGGTGGATGCCGGTGGCCATGTTATAGAACCGGCTGGTTGCCGGGTCGAGGGCGTTTCGGGAATACATGTGCCCGAATCGGCTGACCCGCGGCGGGCTGCCTTCGGCCTCGTGGTCCTCGGGCAGGCCGAGGTCGAGCCATTCGTTCTTCTCCTCGCAGTAGGCGATGAACCGGCGGGCCTGACGGAGGCCCAGGTAGAGGAACTGCCCGGTCCGGCTGTCCCAGTGGGCGTCGTCCGACCACGTTCCGATGTCCAGCCCCCTTGACGGTTCCGGGGCTCTGCGCAGGTCGCCGGGGCCTTCGACGGGGACTCTTGCCCAGGTGCCCGGTTCCATCGACTCGGCCAGCTTCGACAGTTCGGTCTCGCCGCGCCTGGCCTCGACGGCCTCCCGAATCTCGTCATCGAAATAGGGGGCGTCGCCCGCCCAAACAGCCGAAGCCGCTCCCAGGCAGAGCAAGAAAATGAGGCCGGATGATAATGTGTTCTTGAGCTTGTCGCTTCTCATAATCGTTTCTATATCTCCAAAATATACGCGAACGTGGTCAGACCGGGTTACTCATCCGCCTTCTCCTCCTCTTCATTCTCTACGGGCGCGTCGTGCTTGTAGAGCATAACGTTCTGGTCGGCCCACATAGTCACGCCGTACTCCGGTATGAAAGCGACCAGCGGTGCGCTCCTCGGCGGGAACGGCAGGGGTGTTTCGGTAAAGTTGTCGATTAAACGATATTCGTTGTTTTCGCTGTCGAACTCATAGAACGCCCGGTTGTTCGCCATCATCAGATAGCGGCCGGACAGAGGGTCAACGGTGACGATGGCACTTCGCACAGTAATCGGCTCGGGGAAATCCTTCATTTGTTTGACCGTTCCGTCCTTGGTCACGATTGCAACGGCTTCCGAATCATTTCCGCCGACGAACAGCACTTCCTCGCGGAAGGGGTTGTCGCGGGCCAAGCTGTGGTAGCCGTGTACCGGTATCGTCTCGTGGTCCTTCCACGCTCCCTCTCCCGCGTCGAAAAAGCGGAGCACACCCCTCGGTTGGTGGATGAGCACAAAGAGGCGGTCCATTCCCGTGGAGTACGAGATGGTCATTGACCGCTCCCGGCTGACCCTCTGCCAGGAGGGCAGCGCCTCCCAGGTGTTATCGAGCACATTGTACCGGCGGTTGTTCGTGTAGAAGTGGCTGCGAACCGGATCGTGCGCATTGCCCGAGTACTGGTGTCCGAACCGTTGTTCGAGTCCCGGCGCGTTCTCTTCCTCGTGGAAGTCGATCACTCGCCACGCGTTGTCTTCCTCGGAGTAGGCGACGAACTTGCGGGTCTGCCGGACTCCGAAGAACAGGAACTGGCCGGTCCGGCTATCCCAGTGGGCGTCGTCGGACCAGGTTCCGATGTGCAGCCCTCTGCCGGGAGGTGGAGCCGACCAGAGCCGGTCGGGCCGCTCGGTCTCGAGTTCGGCCCAGGTCCCGGGCTCCATCGACTCGGCGAGCTTCGATAGTGCTGTCTCGCCGCGCCGGGCCTCGACGGCTTCCCGGATCTCGTCGGTGAAAAAGGCGATATCTTCTGCCTGGACAGTCCTGACCAGCCCCAGGCAGAGCAACAGGGCGAGCCCACATACGGCTGCGATATTCAACCTTCTCATCACGTGCTCCTTTCTTTACTCCCCTTATTCCGCCGCGTCTTTCAGGGCGACTCTTTCATCGACGTGGTATCCGAGTTTCACGCTGACGATGCGGGCGTTGCCCGGGTCGGCGATGAACAGGCGGTGGTCGGTGTGGGTGGCGACGTAGGGGGCGAACATCAGCGAAGTCTCGTCGCCGCCGATGGACCGGGTGTTGGGCGGGCCTCCGCGCTCGACCAGCGGCACCCCGTCGTCCACGTTCCCGTACTGCCCGACGCGGAGGATCAGGTTCCCGGCGCTGTCGAGCACGCCCACGTTATAGCGGTCGATCTCGGGGGTAAAGCTGCGTGCGAGGTAGTCGAGCGAGAACCGGGCGTTGGGGCAGGCACATCCGGTTCCTGCGTTGAATCCGCCCCATCCGACGCCGGTGTACATCCAGTGGGCGCCTTCGACCCAGGCCGACGCGGATAAAGAGGCCCGTACGTCGAGCGGGCGGTCGGGTCTCTCGGTCAGCGGTACCGGTGCCCCACTCGGGGCGAGCAGGCGGTTATCGCCGGGGGTGACCTTCATCAGCGTACCGGCGTGGTCGTTGAAGTGGCGTTCTCCGTCGACCATGGCGGGAGCAGAATGCAGAATATAGATATCGCCCTGCTCAT
>PWKM01000289.1 GCA_003559755.1 Planctomycetota bacterium | reverse complement strand
TTAAGCATATCACGCTGCCCATGGAAAGTCAAGCATGAACCGGCCCGAAAATACAATAAATCATTGCAAAGGAAGAGGTTATGGTCACTATACGCACGGGGCCACTTCTGTCGCTGGCGTCCTTTTAGAAACAACAGGATATATTCGTGGTCAACGCGAAATCGATATTTCCACCACGCCCCCTCTGTCCCGTGTTTCCGGTAGATTACGCACTCAAACAACTTGAACCCAATATCATCACACCAGTCAACAGCCGTCCGAAAGGTTGTTAGCGTTTTCCCCCAATTCTTGGTTTGGTCCTGAAGAACGACAGCCGCGATGCTGCCCTCTTTCAACACACGAAACACCTCCTCACCCGCCTTGTGCAGGTCAACAGAAAAACCGTTGTATGTTCGGATGTCATCATATGGCGGGGAAGTCACCATCATGTCGACGCTTTCGTCGGGCAAAGATTGCATCCCCCCTATGCAATCTTTGTTTATAATCTTATCCAGAAACTGGGCAGGTAATTCCGCCATAAAATCGAACTCCTTGGATTTGACCTAAGTTTAGCATCTTTCGGCTCGATTTCAACCCTTCGGGGCGGGCGCCGTCCGGGCCTCCCGGGGGGCAGGCGGCTCGGCGGCTAAAGTTGAAATCGGGCGGCCAGAATCGTAACATGATGGCTCGACGCCCAAGCCCGTATAACCCCAAGGAGGCGCGATGGCTAGACGCAAGCCCACAGACCGCAAGGCGGTATCGGCAAAGATCGTCCACTCGGCGAACGACATCCACCAGCGAATCCTCGACCGCAAGAAGCCCTCGATCAAAATCCCCATCCGCTCGCTCTCGAACGTGCGATATCGGCCCCAGAACGGCTATTTCGAGCTGAACGGGCGGAGCAAGACGCGGACGCTCACGGTGAACACGGTGAAGAGCTTCGCCCAGACGCTCCGGATGGTCGAGCTGTCGAAACAGCTCATCGACACCGACGACATCGCCACCAAGCGGGAGGCCTATTACGTATCGAAGAACTGGGACGACGCCCGGTTCAACGAGCAGACCGAGTCGGACGCGGTGATGGACGACGTCGAGGCGATGTACGAGGTGAACCGCGAGCAGCTCGGCTTCATCCCCGAGGAGCACGGCGGCTCGGTCGCCGGCAACCTGACGGTCATCGACCGCGAGCAGGGCACGGGCGACCCGATCCGCATCGACTGCGCCCGGTTCGGCTCCGGGGCATACACCGTCCCCATCTCGGTCGAGGACCTCAAGTTCGAGACCGACGCCGACTTCATCCTCGCCATCGAGACCGCCGGCGCCTTCCAGCGGCTGGTCAAACAGGACTACTGGCGGAAGGCGAACTGCATCCTCATCGCCATGGGCGGCGTCCCCACCCGCGCCTGCAGACGGTTCATCCGACGCCTGTCCGAGGAGAACGACCTGCCGGTCTATGTGTTCTGCGACTGCGACCCGTACGGGTTCTGCAACATCTACCGCACGCTCAAGGTGGGCAGCGGGAACGCCGCACACATCAACCAGTACTTCTGCGTCCCCAACGCACGGTTCCTCGGCGTCACCGTCGAGGACATCGAGAAGTACGACCTGCCCACACACCCGCTGAGCGACCGGGACAAGAAGCGGGCACAGGACGCGCTCAAGAACGACCCGTTCGTCAAACACTACAAGCGGTGGCAGTCCGAACTCAAGAAGCTGATCAAGAAGGGGGTCCGCTCCGAACAGCAGTCCTTCGCCAAGTTCGGACTCCCGTTCGTCGCCGAGGAATACCTGCCCGACAAGCTGAAGAGGCCGAACTCGTTCCTGCCGTAGCGGGCGACCCCGGAGGCGCCCGCAGGCCCCCGCCAGTCCACAGGTTGTGAGGGACCGATGAACCGATATCTGCTGATGAGCGGCGCCGGGCACCTCGTCCCGCTGCTCGCCCTCCCCGCCGCCGCCTACCTGCTGGGGGCGGTCCCCTTCGGGCTGATCCTGTGCCGGGCGATCAAGGGGGTGGACATCCGCGAGCACGGGAGCCGGAACATCGGGGCGACGAACGCCGCCCGGGTCTGCGGCCTGCCCTTCTTCTTCGCCACGTTCGCACTCGACTTCGGCAAGGGGCTGGCCCCGGTGCTCGCCGGGGCCGCACTCGCCCGGTGGTGGCTGGCGGACGTGATGGACGCCGGGCCGGTGCTGTCGGTCGAGTGGCTGGCCGTGGTCTATGGCGTGGCGGCGATCCTCGGCCACACCTTCCCCGTCTATGTCGGGTTCCGGGGCGGCAAGGCGGTGGCGACCAGTTTCGGGGTGTTCGTGGCGCTCGCACCATGGGCGGCGCTGATCGCGTTCGGCACCTGGGCGGTCGTCTTCCTCGCGTTCCGGTACGTCTCGCTCGCCTCGATGCTCGGGGCGGTGGCGGCCCCGGCGGCGTATGCCGCACTGCACGGCGGGGCGCTGGGCGAGCGGCTCCCCGTGCTCCTGTTCGCCGTCGTCGTCGCTGTACTGGTGGTCGCCCGGCACCGGGCGAACATCGGCCGGCTCGTGCGGGGAGAGGAACCGCGGGCCGGTTTGGGCCGGAAGGAATCATAAACGCAGCTTCATTTCTTTTTTCCCGCTCCACAAATTCTCGCCGGAAATTGGTTGCCGACGGCGGATACACGGGCTATACTATCAACGGCCCGTCAACACGACCGAGCACCACGCCGCGAATGAAAACGCCGACAACCGGTATGCCGCTCCGCGCCCGCTGCACGGGCATACGCCGGCGGGGCCGGTGAAGATAGCGATGCAGAGTGTCCGCGGGGGTTGTCGCCGGGGCCGTCAGGTTTGTGGGTTCTATAAGGAAAGGGGCAGGTTATGAAGCGTTCTCGGATTATCGCACTGGCGCTGGTGGCGGCCATAGTCGTCGTGGAGCTCGCCGTGGTTATGAGCAAAATCACTGATGCCCGAAGGTTCAGGACCCCGGCCGCAGTCACACGGTGCAGGAGCAACCTTAGATACATCGGCGCGGCAGTTCAGACCTGGGCGGCAGTTCATGGGGACGACGGCACATTTTATCCCCCCTCACTCCGGGCGCTTCTCGATGATGATGTCATTGCATTTCCGGAGGCCTTCATCTGCCCTGCCAGCGGTAACGAACCCCAGCCGGACCGGTTCGTCTCCGACTACGACAGCGTCTTGGACCGCGCCGAGTTCCAGGTCCGCACTTCCGCAGTGCTTGACTTTTTGCTCCCGCTCGCCTGGGATAAAGAGAATTTCCACGGCGATGGGCGCGTGGTCGTCTTCTTCGACCAGCGCGCGGAGTTCGCGGACGAAGCACGTTTCGAGGAACTCATGCAAAAGGTGGACAACTGGATTCGCGAGAACCAGCCGGAATAGCCCGCCCCGCGGGATGAACGCGCTGTGGCCGCCCCCACCGTCAGCCGGTCGCCGCTTCGGTGTCCGCTTCGAGCCAGGCGAGCACCTTCGCCTCGTCGGCGTCGGTCCACGGCTCGATCTCGTCCTCCGACAGGTTGTCCCAGCCGCTGAAGATACGGGCCATCGTCTCCTCGTAGGTGCCCGCGGCGAGCTGCTCCTCGCGCCACGCTCGGAAGCTGGCCCGGTCGTACGCCTTCACCCGGGCGTCAACTTCCTCGGGATCGACGATACTCCGCAGTGCGGCGTCCATCTCGGCGACGACGTCCGGGCGGGACTCGGCGAGGTCGCGCACCTCCCACGGGTCCTCGGCCAAGTTGAAAAGCTGGGGGCGGCAGCCGACGTGGAGGACGTACTTCCAGTCCCCCCGCCGCAGCATGAAGATGCCGGTGACGGCCGTCGTGTCGTGGTACTCCATCAGCACGGGCTTGCGGTCGACGCCCTCGTCGCCCCGGACGAGCGGCATCAGCGATTCGCCGTCGAGGCCCGGCGGATGCTCGAGCCCGGCCATGTCCATCAGCGTGGGGTAGATATCGACCAGCGAGACCGGCTGCTCGACGACTCGCCCGGCGGGGCAGTCGCCGCCGCTGATGAGGAGCGGGACGCGGGCGGACGGCTCGTAGGCCGACATCTTGTACCACTGGCGGTGCTCCATCGCCAGCTCGCCGTGATCGCTGGTGAGGATGACATACGTCGAGTCGGCCAGCCCGAGCTCGTCGTACGCCTCGAGCAGCGGGCCGAGCATCGCGTCGGCCTCGGCGCACATCGCGAAGTACACCCGGCGGACCCGCTTGACCATCTCGTCGGAGTAGCCGTGCCGCCAGTTCACCTGGACGTTCCGGTGCTCCATCACCGGGTGCTCGGTCTCGTCGGGCGGGGGGACGGTCACCCCGGCCTCGTCGATCCGGTCGAGATACCGCCGCGAGGTGCGGTAGGGCGGATGCGGCACCCCGGTGCCCAGGCAGAGGAAGAACGGCCGGTCGGGGTCCGAGGCCAGCTCGCGCAGCGTGTCGGCCGCCTCTTCGGCCCTGGCCCAGTCCCGCTCGTGCACCCGCTCGGTGTCGTCGTCGAGGATCGATGGGGCGGGCTCGTTGTAGGCCGGGCGTCGGATGTCTGCGGACCTCAGCCACGCGGTCACCCTGGCCCGCGGGGTGTGTTTTCCGGAGAGGTGATCGGTCCGGCCCACCACGCTCGTGTTCCGGCCGGCTCGTTCGAGCTGGGTGAGGAACGTGGGGTCGCCGGGCTCGAGTCCCTTGTAGTTGTTCCACGCCTCGCAGTGGTGGACGTGGCGGCCGCTCCACATGCTCGAGCGGCTGGGGCAGCAGATGGGGCTGTTCGTGTATGCGTTTCGGAAGAGCACGCCGCGTCGGGCGAGTTCATCGAGGTTGGGGGTGGCGGCCGCCATCGCGGGGTGGCCCATGCAGCCCAGGATGCGCCCGTCCTGGCTGTCGGTCTGGACGAGGATGATGTTCTTCATTCGCGCTCCTTCGGTCGGATATCGGACACGGTGTTTGGCCAAGTATAGCAGGATTTCGCGGGAGCGCACGTCGCCGCCGCGTCCCGGGCCAGGTTTTCTGGACCCGATCGCCCGGAACCAACGCCCCGGACTGCCCGAACCCTTCCGCCGAAAGGAAGTCAAACTGTATCGGTCGGCGAGCCCGTGTATAATAGGCCCTGTCCGTGGCAGGCAGTTCCCGGCCCGAATCGAGAAGGAGACACGCTATGAGCCGTTCAGCCGCCGTTCTGATCGCAGCCATCGCCGCACTCGTAATCGTCGGATGCTCGACCGATAAGGGCGCAGAGGCGCCCGACGAGGCCGACCGAACCCCCGTGGGAAATGTGGAGATGATGAACAGAGAAGAGAACGAAGCCGCACCGGCAGAAGACGCCGATGAAGCCGAAGAGGTCGAGGCCGTCGAGGAGCCCGACGAAGTCAAGGTTGTGCTCGAGACTACCAAGGGCGAGATCACCGTCGAACTGTGGCCGGACAAGGCGCCGAACACGGTGAAGAACTTCCTCGAATACGTGGACGACGGGCACTACGACGGGACTATCTTCCACCGCGTCATCCCCAACTTCATGATCCAGGGCGGCGGCTTCACCGCCGAGATGGAAGAGAAGCCGACGGGCGACCCCATCCGGAACGAGGCCGACCGGAACGTGCGGAACGAGGCCGGGACCCTGGCCATGGCCCGGACGCCCGACCCGCACAGCGCGACCGCTCAGTTCTTCATCAACCTGGTGGACAACCGGTTCCTCGACCGCGACCAGGCCCGCGACGGCTGGGGATACGCCGTGTTCGGGACCGTCGTCGACGGGATGGACGTGGTGAACGAGATCGGCGGCGTGCGGACCGGGGCCGCGATGGGCGGACGGATGCAGGACGTGCCGGTCGAACCGATCGTCATCCGAAGGGCGCGACGGGCCGAATGAAACCGGCCCGGCTCCGCCCGCCAAATACCGAGAACGGCGGCCGTGCCAACCCGGCATAAACCGGAAAACAGATCGACCCGGCCCCGGAGACCCGCAGCGAAGAGGGGACGATGAGCGAACTGCGACTGGACCACTGGACGATGCCCACCGGGGGCTGGGGCCGACCGGACCCGCTCCCGGAGCTGTTCTCGGGCGACGCCTCACACGGCCCCCAGACCGAGCTCGAGAGCTCGTTCGACGACGAACAGGCCCGCTACGTCCAGTACGGGCACGTCCCCGGCTGCCTGCCCTACCACCGGTGGTACGGCTATTCGAGGGAGCGGGCGCCCGGGCGGCACCGGACGGCCGTGCTGGAGAACGGCCTGCTGCGGGCCACGTTCCTGCTCGACCTCGGCGGCCGGCTCTGGTCGCTGTTCCACAAGCCGACGGGCACCGAACTGCTCTACACCAACCCCGTGCTTCAGCCGGCAAACCTGGGCACCGTCCACATGTGGTTCAGCGGCGGGGTCGAGTGGAACTGCGGCATCCGAGGGCACACCCCGCTGACCTGCTCGCCGATGTGGGCAGCGGCGGTGACCGGGACGAACGGCGAGCCGATCCTGCGGCTCTACGAGTTCGAGCGGGTCCGCCGAATCGCCTACCAGATGGACTTCTCGCTGCCCGACGGCTCGCCCTGCCTGCTGGCCCGGATGCGGATCGTCAACCCGCACGATAGCGAGGTCCCGATGTACTGGTGGTCGAACATCGCCGCCCGGGAGACCGAGGGCGGGCGGGTCGTCGTACCCGCCACGAGCAGCATCCTGTTCCGCTACGACGGGTCGGTCCGCCGCAGGGGCATCCCGGTCCACGAGGGGCACGACCTGACCTATCCGACGCGGCCGGCCCCGGCCGCCGATTCGTTCTACGAGGTGGCCGAGCTCGAGCGCCCGTGGATCAGCTCGCTGGACTCCCGCGGGCGCGGCCCGGCGCAGATGTCCACGCCCCGGCTCAGAGGACGCAAGCTGTTCCGGTGGGGGGGCCGGCCCGGCGGGCGACAATGGCAGCAGTGGCTCTCGCCCGGCGGCCCGCCGTACATCGAAATCCAGGCCGGACTGGCACTGACCCAGGCACAGGCCCTCCCGATGCCGCCGGGCGCCGAATGGTCCTGGCTCGAGGCGTACACCCGCATCGAGACGGACCCGGAGACCGTGCACGGCAAAGACTGGCAGGCGGCCGTCCGGGAGGTAAGAGACCGGCTCGACGAGGTGTTCACCGCCGAAGAACTGGCCGAACGGCTCGAAGCGACCGCGGCGGATGCGCTCCGACCGCCCGACGCGGTGCTCCATCGCGGTTCGGGCTGGGGAACACTCGAACGCAGGCGGCGGCGGGCCGATGGCGAGCGGCCGTTCTGTTCCGACGCGCTGGTGTTCGACGACGAGTCGCTGGGCGACGCCCAGACGCCGTGGCTCGAACTCCTGGAGACCGGGGCGCTGCCCGAGGCCGACCCCGCCGCCGAGCCCGGCGTGTGGATGGTCCAGCCCGAGTGGCGCGACCGGCTGCAGCGGTCGATCGACGCCGGCGACAGCGATCACTGGACCGGGCGGCTGCACCTGGGGGTGATGGCCTGTTATCACGGGGATACGGACGCGGCGAAGGCGGAATGGGAGGCGTCCATCGAGGAGACGCCCTCCGCCTGGGCCTACCGCAATCTGGCCGTGCTCGCCGAACACGAGGAGCGGCTCGACGAGGCGGCGGACCGGATGCAGCGGGCGGTCGAACTGCGGCCCGACCTGCCCACCCTGGCGGTCGA
>PWKM01000100.1 GCA_003559755.1 Planctomycetota bacterium | reverse complement strand
GTCTCGACCTCGGTGAGCCCCTCCGCCTTGAAGAACTCGCGGACGCTGTCGATGATCTGTTCGCGCCGGAGCAGGACCTCTGGAACGTCCATCAGTCGACCTGGAAGCTTTCAGCGGGGATGGTCACGCCGTTCAGCTCGACGGGCTGATCGGTCCGGTTGACGAGCACGGTCCGGCCCCCGGAATAGCCGACGGCCCGCAGCCCCTCGTCGGGCGCTTCATAGCTCTCGATGAACTGGTCGGCGAGCGGGGCCAGGTCGCTGACATACCGCCGGCCGAAATCGGCGAGCTTGGGGATGACTCGCGCCTGGTCTTCCGCCGACAGGTGAAAGAAGGGCACGGCTCCGAACTCGGCCACCCGGAGCGGGTCGGCATCGGCGTCGGCCGCGATGAGGGTCATCCCGTGCAGGGCCAGGGGGATGAACGGGACGGACTCGTCGGCGAACCAGGCGGGGTCGAGGTCATCCACCACAGCGGGCTCCTCGACCGGCACGATGCAGGAGTCGGCCTCGAGGGCAAGAAACACACTGGCCCCGGATACCCGGCAGAGGCCGAAGGTATCGCGGGCCATGTGAACGATCGCCACCATCTCCTGTGCGTACTGGCTGCGGGTGAGCGGATGCTGTGGGTCGTCGCACCGCAGGACGCCCGGCCCGGGCATGTGGTCGAGATGGAGGACGCCGTCCAGACCGAGGTCGTGCAGCCGTCGCATGTCGCGCTGTGCGTGCCGTTCACGAGCTTGATGGGGACACACCACATAGGCCTGGCCGCCGGCCCAGACGCCGTTGCGCCACGGTCGGCCTCCGGGCTGCTTGGCGGTAAACTCATCGCGTGACGCAGGCGACCGCCTGTAGAGGTCGGTGTAGTTGTCGAGGGCGCCGACCTGGAAATCGAGCTGCCGGACGCTGTTCAGTGCCTCGTTCATCGCGTCCGCACCTCCGACGGCCCTCTCGACGGGGAACCGTGCCGGGTACAGCCCGTTGTTCCCCTCGCAGTTCCAGCCGACCAGCACCAGACTGGCCTGCTCCAGGCCCGCTTTCTGGATGGCCCGAGCGATCCGGGGGACCTGGCCGAATTGGGTCCGCACCACGAGCTCGCCATCGCCGGTCATTCGCGATTTCTTGCGTTTCTCGGCCATGTGAACGTGGATGACGGGGGAGGAGGCCGCGTATTCCAGCAGCGGGTTCTGTCCGATCCGTGCCCGAAGTGTGCTGCGGCCCTCGGATTCGATCAGGTAGCTGCGATAGGCCTTGGCCATCCCGGCAAGGTTGGTCTGATCGCGGTCGAGGAAGCAGTAACGGAACAGGAAATCGGTGTATTCGAGCGGGTCGCCGGGCGCAAACCGGAGCCGTGCCCGGGGGCCGGCCCAGGTCCGGTCGTTGCCGGGTCCGTCGCCGGTTCGGACGACCAGTTCGGTGTTGTATTGTCCCCGGGCGGTTATCCCCAACAGGCCTGCCGAATCGTGTGCGATCCCGAAGACCGGTGCGGTGAGCGCCCGGTCTCCCCCGGCATAGGCGAGCAGCGAAGTCGCTCGCTGGCTGGGCTTGTCGAACCGGCACAGCGTCCCGTTGCCCCGCGGGATCATCAGGAACCCGTTCTCCCCCGTTTTCGCCCCGCCGAATCCGGGCAGGATATCGATGGCCATGAGGCGGGCGTCGAACGGCCGATTTTCGACGAATCGGCGGGCGGCGAGTGTCAGATCGAGGGCGGGGCCTTCCAGCCGGAAGTTGACCCGGAACCCGCACGCCCCGCGCGGCCAGGAGCACTGGATGGTCTGCCCGCTCTTGTCGTGGACCGGTCGGAACTCCCATCCCCGGTCGGCGGCGAGCGGTGTGGTTCGGACCGCGAACTGTGACGCCTGCCAATAATGGAAGGAGAACGGTGCCCCGGGGCATTCCCAGGAGAAACCGTTGCGCTTGTCGGTCACCAGGAGGGTCAGCGTCGGTTGGAGTTCGACGTCGACCCGGATGTGTTCGTTCTCCAGGTTCAACTCGGCCACGGTATCGGTGCTCCTCTGCTGTGCGGCGGCCCGCCCCGGGTCGGGCGGCGCCGGCTCACGCCTTGAGAATCTTCTCGCGCCCTTCTTTCACGTCCCGGGTGGCGTTTCGGGTATCAATAACCAGTTTGGACAACCGGACCAGCCGGTCGTAATCGTAGCACGTATGATTGGTCGCGATCAGCAGGCAATCCTGCCGGGCGAGGAACTCGTCGGTAAGCTCGGTCGATTGCAGGTTCAGGTCGGAATGGCGGGTCTTCATCTCCGGGATGTACGGGTCGTTGTAGGTGACCACCGCTCCGGCCTGGTGCAGCAGGTTGGCCAGTTGGATGGCCGGCGACTCGCGGATGTCTCCGACGTCGGGCTTGTAGGCCATCCCCAGGATACAAACGTTCGATCCGTTGATCGGCTTGCGCTGTCGGTTCAGCGCCCCGGCCAGCCGGGCGACCACGTATTCCGGCATCGAGGTGTTGATCTCGCCGGCCAGCTCGATGAACCGGGTGGGGTGGCTGTACTGTCGGGCCTTCCACGCGAGGTAGAAGGGGTCGATGGGGATGCAGTGTCCGCCGAGTCCGGGGCCGGGATAGAACGGCTGGAACCCGAACGGCTTGGTCGAGGCCGCCTCGATCACCTCCCACACGTCGATTCCCATCCGGTCGAACAGGACCTTGAGCTCGTTGACCATAGCGATGTTGACCGCCCGATAGATGTTCTCCAGTATCTTGCACGCCTCGGCCGTCTGGCTGGACGAGACCTCGACGACATCGACGACGATCTGGCGATAGAGGGCGACGGCCGCCCGGCTACTGTCGGGGTCGCACCCGCCGACCACCTTGGGAATCTTCCCGGCGGAGTATATCGGGTTCCCCGGGTCCTCTCGCTCGGGTGAGAAGGCGAGGTAGAAGTCCCGGCCGCAGGCCAGCCCGCCTGCTTCGAGAATCGGCCTGCATTCCTCGTCGGTGGTGCCCGGGTAGGTCGTGCTCTCCAGAATCACCAGGTGGCCGGGCCGCAGGTTGGCGGCGACGGCCCGCATCGTCGACAGAACGGCGGTCAGGTCCGGCTCCCGGGTTGGCGTGAGCGGTGTCGGGACACAGATGATGATGGCATCCACCTCGCGGAGCTCGCCGAACTCGGAGGTGGCACGGAACCGACCTTCATCGACCAGCCGGGAGATCAGGTCGGCCGGGATGTGCTGGATGTAGCTTTGGCCGCTGTTCAGGGTATCGACCTTGACCTGGTCGATGTCGAACCCGACCACGCGGAACTCGTTTTTACAGAACTCGCGGACCAGGGGGAGCCCCACATACCCCAGCCCGATCACCCCGACACCGATGTCTTTGTCTTCGATTCTCTGGATCAGGTCCATGCACGTCTCCTGTTTGTCCGGCCCCTTTCTGCACGATTCATCAGGCCGCCCGGAGCGGCATACACCTGCCCGGTTCGGCAATGGCATCAATCTCGCGTTCCGACGATCGCCGTCGGCCTCTCGGCCTTGTTGGCGGGCACGACGTGGTCGTAGAAGAACTCCGCGACCTTCCGTGCCCCGTGTCGGAACAGTGCTGCCTGAAAAGTATCCTCGCCCATGGTCTCGTACTTGGGATCGAACCGCTCGCCGAGTTCCTCGGGGATAGTGAATCGTTCATCCCGGGTGCGCGCGATCCGGTCCGCTTGGCCGCCGGACACATCGTACACGTCGAAACGGAAGCCGATCTGCCCGACCCACGTGCGTTGCAGGTCGTCGCGGTGGAGCGAATAATGGACGACCCATCCGCTGACCACCAGGTCGACGCCCATTGCCCGGCCGACCGCCACCGGGTCGATCTCGCCGCGCAGGGCCGCTGACATGTCGGCGGGTGACAACGATTCGTTCAACTCCCTCGGGCCGACGATCCGCAGGTTCGGGTATTCGTCCTGGAGCAGGTTCGTCGCCATCATGGCCAGCCAGAGCCCGTGTTCCGTCCGGGTCTCCCCGCCGGTCGGCTGGAATGGTAGGATTGCCATCGGCCTGTCCTGAGGGTCCACCTGTGCCCGGATTCGCTTTTGGCCGTGCGGCACGGAGCTGCAGCCCGCCGCCACCAGAACGCCGAGCATCAACAGAGAAAGCGCACTCTTCATAATCCCGTCTCCGTTAGCTGGAAAACTGGTCAAGAGCATCCATGATATTAGAAACGGGCAGAATGTCCAGTGCGAGGTCTTTCGGCAGGCCGCGTTTGCTTTCGCCGGGGACCATCGCCCGTTTGAACCCCAGCCGGGCAACCTCGGTCAGGCGGGGGCCGAGCTTGGTGACCGACCGGACCTCGCCCCCCAGGCCGACCTCTCCGACAAAGGCGGTCCGGGGAGCGGGCGCCTTGTCGGTGAAACTGGATGCGACCGCCATCGCCAGGCCGAGGTCCGCCGCCGGCTCGGTCACCTGGGCGCCGCCCGCCGCGCTGACGAACACGCTCTGATCGAACAGGTCAAGCCCGCCCCGGCGGCTCAACACCGCCAGGAGCATCGAAATCCGGTTGCGATCGACTCCCGACACCCGCCGCTCCGGCGTCCCGTAGGTCGCCCGCGTGACCAGGGCCTGTACCTCGACCAGCATGGGCCGGGTCCCCTCGACGCAGGGGACGACCGCCGACCCGGCCCCGCCCCCGTATCCGGCGATGAAGAACTCCGAGGGGTTGGGGACGCTCCGCAGCCCGTCCGGCCGCATCTCGAACACCCCGATCTCGTTGGTCGAACCGAACCGGTTCTTCACCGCCCGCAACAGGCGGTAAGCGTGCTGGCCGTCGCCCTCGAAATAGAGGACGGTGTCCACCATGTGCTCCAGTACTCGCGGGCCGGCGATGGCCCCGCTCTTGGTCACGTGGCCGACCAGCACGAGCGAGATCCCCTCCTGCTTGGCCAGCGAGATGAGCCGGGCGGCGCACTGGCGTACCTGCGAGACGCTGCCCGGGGCGCTGTCCAACTGCCCGTCGCTGACCATCTGGATCGAATCGACCACCAGCAGACCGGGATCCGCCTTCGTCGCCTCCGAGAGGACCGAGCCGAGGTCGGTCTGTGCCGCGACCAGGAGCCGGTCCGACCCGACGCCCAGCCGCTGGGCCCGGAGCTTCACCTGAGCGAGCGACTCCTCGCCGGTGATGTAGAGCGCGGACGCTCCGGCCCGTGTTACCCGTTCGCAGACCTGGAGGGCGAGGGTGGATTTGCCGATCCCCGGGTCCCCGCCGATGAGCACCGCCGACCCGCGGACGAATCCGCCGCCGAGGATGCGGTCGAACTCGCCGACGCCGGTCACCATCCGCACGTGCTCGTCGAGCCCGACATCCGAGATCGGCCGGGCGACGCCGCTGTCGAGGTGGGTCCCGCCGGTCTTCGGCTTCGGGCGCTCGACCTCCTCGGCCATCGAGTTCCACTCGCCGCAGCCCGGACATCGCCCGGCCCATCGAGGCGAGCTTTGCCCGCACTGCTGACAGACGTACCGTACCTTGGCCTTGGCCAACGAGACCTCCCATTCAACGCAATTGCCGGGATTATATCGGCCCGACCGGACCTTCGTCAATCAGGCCGGCCGCTTGCGGGGTCTGCCCCGGGATATCACCAACCACGTCATCGACGCGGTGGTTTCCGACCGGGTTGAGCATCCACAGCGGTTTGTCCCCTGTTATGGGAACCCGTGGCTCCAGGCACCGGAACTGGGGATGCCGACGGCCCCCATGACATCGACGCCGTAGATATAGTACCTCCGCCGGTCTGCGGTCGGGTACTCGCGGTCATCCCAGAACCCGAAACCGGCGGTCGGTGCGGCGTTCCACCGGAATGCAAAAAGACGGTTCCAGTCGTCCTGACGCATGACGAAGTGCCCGCTCGCTCCGACACCGCGCGGCGGCTGCCACAAGACCAGGCGCCGGCCGTCGAGCCAGGGGACGATTCGGACACGGCCGGGCGGGCCGGGCAGAGCGAGTGTCGCCGGGCCGCGGCCGCCCTCGACTCCGAGAGCGTTGACCGGGCGGACCTCGTAGGCGTAGGTGGCCGGCCACTGATACTCGCTCGCCTCGCCCTCGATCTGGGCGTCGGTATCGACGAACTCCGTCGCCTCGACCGGTTCGTCGGTGATCCGTTCCAACCGGTCAAGAACGGCTCCGGGGTTGAACACGCTTCCCCAGTAGCTGGTCTCATCGACCGTGGCGCGATAGACGTGGTAGCCGACGACGTCTTCGGCGGGGCTGGGCTGCCAGGCGAGGTGAACTCCGTCGCCCCGGAGCACGGCGTCCGTCCATCGGACGGCCGGCGGATCGGTTCGGCCCGGGGCCGAGAACATCATCTGTTCGCCATCTTCGCAGGTGGCAACGACGCGGTAGAACACCTTTTCGCCCGCCTCGAGATTCTCATCGACGAACGAAGTCGCATCGGGCTCGAGTTCGGCGACTTCCGACCAGTCCGCCAGTGCTGCTCTCTCACCGCTGCCGCGGTCGACGCGATACGCTCCGACGGTGCCGGTTCGCGGTGCCCGCCAGGACAGTCGCGCCGTTCCGTCCTCGCTGGTGACCACGGTCACGTCGCGGGGCGGGCTGAGTGCGTCGGGCTGGTCCGAGACCGGTTTGTAGCGGTAGGTCCACGCCTCCTGGACTGCCGGCTGTCCCGTCGACCAGGTCCGCAGACCGGGGCCGATGACGGTCACATTGCGAGCTTCGTCGTATGCGATGTCGATCGAGCCGTATTGCGGGGCCGGATGGACCTGGGGCAGGTGCTCCCATCGGTTCTCGTCGATGTGATAGACCGCCACTTCCATGTTGGAAAGCCCGCTGACCCGGAATTGCAGGATGACGTGGTTCGCCGAGTCGTAGACCGTCAGGCCGCCGGGCAGCCCGTTGCCCTCGGGTTCCAGGTCGGTCCAGGTCTCCTCGACCGGGTCGAACGCCCACACGCTCTGCCTGCCGGCGAACAGATATCGCCCGGTCTTCGGATCGTACTCGACTCCGCCGCGGCCCGACCGCTGCACCGGTGCCTCGCGAGTGTGCGAGAGGTGCGACCAGGCGTTTGCATAGGCGTCATAGCCCTCGACGCGACCGCGGGTATGCCACCAGTAAGTGGTCGCGTGCCGCTGGTCGTAACCGCCGGGCAGACCCCGGGCACTGCCCCTGTGCAGTGCGGGCTTGACCGGATACCACTCGTCCCGTCGGGCATCGAGCAGCCAGGGGAGCGAATATTGCATATTGACGCGGAGGGCGTTCACCCAGCCGTGCCCGCCCCGGCCGGTGAGCGGAGAGAGCGCCACCTGGTTGGCCCGGTCGTACTGAAGGCCCCAGGTGATGCAGGTTGCGTTGGGCCATTCGTGGGTCTCAAGCAGCCGCTTCCAACTGCGTTCGCCCGCCCTGTAGAACCAGGTCTGTCCGGTCTGCGGGGAGTCGACACGCCTTCCGTGTGACCCCCAGAGGACGATCCGCTGGCGATGACTGTCGTAGGTCAGCGCCGATTCGTAGGTGATGTTCGAGAACGTGTCGTCATCCAGCGAGCCGGCCCAGCTTCTGAGGACGAACGAGTGTTCGGGCTGGTCGGCGACGGAGGGGCGATCGGGGTCGATTACGCCGAAATCGCGCGAGGTCCCGGCAAGCCGCCTGTACAGGGCCTG
>PWKM01000260.1 GCA_003559755.1 Planctomycetota bacterium | reverse complement strand
GGATCACCCGGTGGGCTGGGACGCCTGGGAGATCGAGTATTGCACCCGCGACCAGCGGCTCGCGTTGGAGTCCGCCGAATCGGTCGAGGTCGTCGAGTCCGGGCCGCTCCGCGCCGCCGTCGAGGTCCGAAGGCGGATCAACCGCTCGGTGCTCGTCCAGCGGATACTCCTCGAGGCGGGCCGGCCCGGCATCGAGTTCGAGACCGAGGTCGAGTGGAACGAATCGCACAAGCTGCTCAAGGTCGCGTTCCCCGTCGATGTCCGGGCGACCGAGGCGACCTACGAGATCCAGTTCGGATCGATCCGCCGACCGACCCACATGAACACGAGTTGGGACCGGGCCAAGTTCGAGGTCTGCGCACAGCGATGGGCCGACCTGTCGGAGACCGGGTTCGGAGTGAGCTTGCTGAACGACTGTAAGTACGGGCACGACATCCACGGCAACGTGATGCGCCTGACCCTGCTGCGGGCTCCGGAGAATCCCGACCCCGAGGCAGACCGGGGCGAGCACGCCTTCCGATACGCCCTGTACCCCCATCCCGGCGATCACGTCGAAGCGGGGACCGTCCGGCGGGCGGCCGAGTTCAACGCCCCGCTGCGCGCGAACATCGTCCCGTCACGGGCGGGCGAACTGCCCGCGACCTGCTCGTTCTTCGGCGTCGACAGCCCCTACGTCGTGCTCGATACCGTCAAGAAGGCCGAGGACGACGACGGGCTGATCGTCCGGCTGTACGAGGCCCACGGCGGCCGGGCCCGGGCGACACTGACGACGACGCTGCCCGTGACAACGGCGGGCGAGAACGACCTGCTCGAGACCGGGGCCACGGACGAGCGGATGCATTTCGAGGACGGGGCGGTCGAGCTGGAGTTCGCCCCGTTCGAGGTAAAAACATTGCGATTGGAGTGACCACCACGCCGCTGTGCCCACCAGGAGAACCGAATGGCGAACTACATCCTGATCTCAGACATCCACGGAAACATCGACGCACTGCGAGCCGTCCTTGAGGACATCGAGAACGGCCCGGCGTTCGACGAGATCGTCTGCCTCGGCGACATCATCGGATACTGCCCGGCGATGAACGAGGTCATCGACGAGCTCCGCTCGCTCGAGGGGCGATATACCATCCGCTACAACACCGGCAGCCACGACGCGGCGGCGCTGGGCGAGTTCCGGTTCGTCGATCTCGAGAACGGCGACGACCAGGCGGCGCTGAGCGAGGCGGGCCTGGAGACGGAGGAGCAGGTCGTCGAGCAGTACTTCTCGAAGGAGAACCGCAGGTTCGTGCCGGTCCGGGCCGCGGCTCGCGACGCGATCACGTGGACGCTCGACCACATGACCGCCGAATCGGTCGATTTCCTCCGGGACCGGCTGGTCCCCCGGCTCGAGCTCGAGCCCCACGTGATCAGTGTTCACGGCTCGCCCCGGGACCCGGCCTGCGAGTATGTCCGGGACGAGAAGTTCGCCCAACGCTGTTTCGAGTCGCCCGAGATGAACGGCGTGTGGCTGTGCCTCGTCGGCCACACCCACGTGGGGGCGATCTGGGAGATGCCGGCGAAACATATCGTGCAGGTCGCCACCCGGCGGATGGCGCTCGCTCCCCCGGTGCGCCGCCTCGACGCGAGGGCCGCTCTGAAGCGGGCCGGGCACACCTACATCATCAACGTCGGGGCCGTGGGGCAGCCGCGCGATCGGGACCCGCGGGCCTGTTACGGCCGGCTGTCGACCGACGAGCGCACATTCGAGCACGTCCGCGTCGAGTATGACATCGACGCCGCCGTCGCCCGCATCCGGGCGGTTGGCCTCAACGACCGGCTGGCCGAGCGCCTGTACCTGGGCGAATAATCCGCCGCCCGTCAACCGTCGCTCAGACCCTCCGGCTCTCGGACGATCTGGAGGTATGCGTAGAGTGCGAGCAGCACCGATTCTTCTTCGACGGGGACGCCCGCCTCGGTCCCTTCCTTGAGCGCGTCGATGATGGCCAGCGCATCGTCGGCCTTCGACGGCGGCCACCCGTCTGCGGTCTGGTGAGCCAGGCGGTGGACGGCCCCGAGGCACCGTTCCAGGTCGCCCTCGGCGTACAGTCGGCTCAGCCGATTGGCGGCGGCCCTCGCCCTGACCGGTGCGATGTGGAGAGCGGCCGATTCGGCCAACTCGCTGAGGAGCAGTTCGATCCCCCGGGCGCGGGCCGCCTGCATCGCCTCGATACTCCTCTTCTGGGCCTCCCGTGCCCGGTCGATGATGGTCAGCAGCTCGTCCTCGTGATGCACGTCGTCCTTGATGACCGTGCGCAGCGGCTCGTCCAGCTCGGAAGCCCGGTGGTCCGGCAGGAGTTGTTTCATCTGCTCGACGTGCTGCTCCCGCCGTCCGACGGGCACCGGTCGGGCCACGGAGAGCATGGTGGGGAAGATCCGCAGTGCGTTGGTCCGGAGGATGCGCGATATGCGGGGCAGGGCCGCCTCGCCCCGCGCCTCGGGGATGCGGCTGTGGAACCACCAGGCCGAGAGGATGCGGCTGATGCCCAACAGACCGATGAGCACGTGGAGCCCGGTCAGGCGGGTGCCGACGAACGGCATGATGACCGGCTGGACCGGGTTGGTGGCCAGGTAGAGCCAGCGGCCGACGAAGATGCCGGCCGACATCATCAGGGCCATCAGGGTTGTCTCCTGGGCGAAGTACATCGACCGGTTCTCGTCGGGGGCCACGTTCAGCAGCAGCGTGCTCAGGCCGAGCAGGGTGCCCGCTCCGAGGAACCCGTAATACAGGCGTGCCCACAGGAGGATGAGGAGCAGGGCGAGGGGATAGAGGGGGGTGAGGAACCAATAGTAGAGAATCCCGATCCCTCCGAGTATCCCATTGAACAGCAGCACGTTGCGATAGCCGATCCGCTCGCCGATTCGCAGCCACAGGCCGAACGAGATCGCCTGAGAGCCCATCACCACGCCGGTGAGCAGGGTGATCTCGGTCGCGCTGAGGCCGAGTTCCTCGACCAGGTACATGATGGCGAACGGCCCGATGATGCTGTCGCCGAACGCGAGGCACATCCGGAACAGCATCAGGTTTCGGAACCCGTGATGCCTCCACGGCGCCAGCAGCAGGCGCATAAGTCCGGGCCGTTCGGTCCGTTCGGGCATCGGTCGGTCGGCGACGCCGGCGTGGATGATCAGGTCGAGTTCGCCGACGAGGAAGGCGAACCCGAACACGATCACGTAGCCCCACGGGTTCGCCGTGCCGAAGCGGTCGACGATCATCCCGCCGAGGAAGAAGACGACGATTCCGACGGCCGTGTTCAGGGCCAGGCGGGTGGTGTAATACCGTGCCCGATGCTCCTCGGGCACGATGTCGGCGATCCAGGAGAGCCAGGCGCTGGTCCCGAACGCGTTGAACGCGCTCTGGCCGATGAGTGCGGCCGCGAGGAAGGCGAGCCGGGTCTCGACTTCGTGGGCGCCGGTCATGAACGGGAGGAGGATGATCGCCGGGGTGGCGAGCCGGGCCAGGGCAAAGCAGATGAGACTCCACAGCTTGCGGCGGCCGAAGTGCTCGACGAGGAACCCGGAGACCAGGTGGAGCACACTGGTCAGCGGGATGAGGGCGGCGGCCAGCGCCCACTGCTCCTTGGGGACGCCCAGGCACTGTGTGATGAAAAGCAGGAGAATCTCGCCCAGGGTGAGCCGGACGTACAGAGTCCCCAGAACACCGGCGGTGTTGATGCGGCGGATATCCCGTTTCAGGTCTGCATCCATCAGAAGATACCCGCCGGGTATCGGGCGGGGCTCATCGGCGTTCGTTTCTCGGCTCCTGATAGCAAACCAGACCAGGCCGACGATGTCAACTTTATTTGCCGGACAAAGCCCGAAGCGCCGCCCTTATATTGCCTCGGAAGGAGTGGGAAAGTCCGGGACGACAGCGTGGCAGCGTCGAGACGGAAGAGTCGGACCGCCGGTGTGAGGGCGAGCGGTTCACAGCAGGAAGGCGGCTTTGCAGTGCCCGGAGGAGCGGACTCTACGGCTCTCGACTCTCCGCGCCCTGCTCCGCATCCACGCCGACGATGCGGATCACGTAACGAGCCATTGACCCGACGATCTCGAACTCTGTCACGTTCAGCCGGGCGCTGTGCTCCTGCCCCTCCCGAAGCTCCATCACGTCGGGATCGTTGGTGCGATACCGGAGGGTCACCTCGCCCTGCGGCTGGCCGGTGGCCGCCCGAGCGTCTGTCTGGGTGCCCAGTTCGACCTGGAACCCCCCGCCCGTTACGCGACGGACTCGGTTCACCTGCCCTTCGAAGGTGAGCGTTTCCCCGATCAGCCGTGTCCGAATCTCCTCCCGTGTCTGGTGGAGTTGCTCACGGGTCATCATGATCTCGCTTCGCAGCATTTCCCTCCACGCCATGCCAAGCTGGTGGACGTCCTCGTTTGTGAACGATTCGGCGTCCTCGCCATCGGCTTCCTGTGCTTCGATGGGTTCGACGCCCGGCTCGCCCCGTTCCTCTCCGGGATCGTGCCCCGTCCCCCTCGCGGGCTCGCCGTCCGGCTCCCCGTCCTGTATACGTGCTCGCAATCTCTCGTTCTCCGCCCGGAGTTCCTCGATCTGTGCTCGCAGTTCGGCGATGATCTCGTTCTGATTGCGAATCTGAAGCCGATACGAAGCGAGGCGGTGCCGGATGTTCTCCGGCAGAGCGTCGTCCGCCGATGCGGCGGGCGAACTGGCAAATGCGACCAGGGCAATCGTGGAGCAGACGGCGAAAATGAGCCCTTTCATCATGTGCCTCCTTCCCTGTCAATTACTGCCTTTACCATAGCGCACGACCGCCGAATTACAAGCACAGATTGCGACTGCCCCGAGCGTCCGCTGCCACGGGTCCGGCCGGCTGCTGCCATCGGGCAGATATTTCGCCTGAAACGGGCTTATCCCGCAGCCCGGCAGCCGAACAGACTGGCTGGACCTGCGATGTAATAAATCATCAAAGCGCCCAGAGGGCATCATCAGCGATGCCGACTGTTCGGCCGTGGCCCGACGTCCGCGTCCCGCTCGCTGGAATGGAACCCGCCCTTGCGATTATTCACTACCGCCCGTCCACTCGGACAACTCTCTCCCGTTCAAGAGAGATAATGGTCCGGCGTCCCAAAAAAGAGGGGGCGTTTTTCTTGACAGTGGTATAAGCGGGCGCTATACTTGAACATCTTTATGCCGTATATGGGCAATACAGTGAGAATATGTGGGGGTTGGCTCGGATTACCGGTGTCACCGAGCAGAGCAAAACGTGCCGACGAGTTGTTTTGCACGAGCAGGCGCCGTGTTGCCGAGCACGCGGCGGTGGAGCATTTGTCCCGTTTGCGCCTTGGCGTAGAGTTCAACGCTTGAGCGGACTGATACCAGAACACATTATCGACCGCGTTCGCGATGCCGTGGACATCGCGGACCTCGTGGGCCGTTACGTCTCGCTGAAGAAGGCGGGGGCGAGCTACAAGGCCCTCTGCCCCTTCCACGACGAGAAAACACCCTCGTTCAACGTCACGCCGGCCCGACAGATTTTCAAATGCTTCGGCTGCGGAAAGGGCGGCAACTGCTTCCACTTCCTGATGGCGATGGAAGGGCTCGAATTCCCCGAGGCGGTGCGCACGCTGGCCCGGGAAGTCGGGATCGACGTGCCGGAGACGGAACGGCCAAGCGTGGACCGGACCGCGAAGAACGACCGCACGCGGCTCTACGACGCCAACAGCCGGGCGGCCGACTTCTTCGCCAGGATGCTGGACACGTCGGCCGGCGAGCCCGCCCGCCGATACATCGAGCAGCGAGGCATCCGCCCCGAGATGGTCGAGCGATGCCGGCTGGGATACGCGCCCGACTCGTGGGACGCCCTGCTCACCGCGGCGACCCAGGCGGGGTTCGAAGCGAACCAACTGGCTCGGGCCGGCCTGGTGATACGACGAGAGAACGCCGACGGGTTCTACGACCGGTTCCGAAACCGGCTGATGTTCCCCATCTTCGACACCCAGGAGCGGGTGATCGGCTTCGGCGCCCGGGCACTGGGCGACGACGACGTGAAGTACCTGAACACGCCGGAGACGCCGGTCTTCAACAAGGGCGGACAGCTATACGGCCTGAACTGGGCGCGCCCGGCCATCGTTAAAGATAATAGAGCCGCAGTGGTCGAGGGCTATACCGACGTGATCATGGCACACCAGCACGGATGCGAGGCGGTCGTCGCCACCCTGGGCACGGCGCTGACCCGCGACCACGTCCGCCTGCTCCGTCGGTTCGCCCGGCGGATCGACGTGGTGTTCGACTCCGACAGCGCCGGCCAGACCGCCGCCGAGCGGAGCATCGAGGTGTTCCTCACCGAGGGCGCCGACGCCCTCATCCAAGCCGGGTTCGACGTCCGTATCGCCACAGTCGAGGGCGGGAAGGACCCGTGCGACCTCATCGTGGAGCACGGCGTGGAGAAGTTCGTGGAGACGCTCGACCGAGCGGTGGACGTGTTCACCGGCAAGATCGACATCGCGACCGCCCGGCACGACACCGACACCATCGAGGGCAAAACGCAGGCCATCGACGAGGTGCTCGAACTGGTGGCAATGATCCCCAACGCGGTCGGCCGGGAGCTCCGCGTCGAGGCGATCGTCCAGATGCTGTCGCACCGGTTCGGCCTGAGCGACGCGGCCGTCCGGGCGCGGGTGGCCCACGTCGGACGACGCAAGGGACGGCGAAGACCGCAGCAGGGCGGCGAGAGCCGACCGGCGGGGACCATCCAGGCGAACCCGGCCGAGGCGACTCTGCTCGAGGCCGCACTCACGTCGCCCGACATCCTCGCCCGGGCGGCCGAAGAGCTGGAACCGACCGACTTCCAGCACCCGAAATGCCGCCGACTGTTCGAGGTCGTCCGCCAGCGCTACGACACCGACGGCGTGGCGAACGCATCTCAGCTCCTGTCGAGCGTGGACGACGCCGAGCTGGCGTCGCTGGTCGCGGGAGCGGCCGATGGGCCGTCGCGCCCGGGTCTGGCGGAGACGGCTGCCGACTGTATCCGGGCACTGCTCAAACAGCGCAAGCGCCGCGAGATGAACGAGATCGAAAACGAGCTGAAAAAAGCGCTGGCCGACGGCAACGAGGGCCGGGCCGACGAACTGAGCATTCGGATCTCCATTCTGCAAAGAGAGGTGCTTAAACTCTGATGGCGAAAACCAGAACGAAGAAAAAGAAAACCCGTAAGGCCGACCTGTCCGGCGTACTGGGTGCGACTCTCGAGCGGGCGTTGAAGAACCTCATCGCCGAGGGCGAAGAAAAAGGGTACCTCACCTACGTCGAGTTGAACGAGACGCTCCCCGAGGACACCGTCGAGGTCGATCAGATCGACGAGGTGCTGGTCGCCCTCGATCAACTGGGCATCGAGATCGTCGACATGGAGGAGGCGAAACGACGCGACGCCGAGCGGATCGACGACGAGGAGGACGAGGATGACGACGACGACTCGTCGGACCGCGTCGACGACCCCGTTCGCATGTACCTCACCCAGATGGGCGAGATCCCGCTGCTCACCCGCGAGCAGGAGATCAGCTTGGCGATGCAGATCGAGGAGACCCGGAATGCCTTCCGGGAGACGGTACTCGAGTCCGACATCGCCGTCGAGATGGCCGTTGACATCCTGCGCGACGTGCACCTGGGGG
>PWKM01000163.1 GCA_003559755.1 Planctomycetota bacterium | reverse complement strand
GCTCGCTCGGCTCGAAGTCGAACGCGACGGGGCCACCCTCGACGACGTGGCCTTCAAGATGGACGAGGTGCACGAACTGCTCGCCCAACGTGATACGGGCGACGATACCGTGGCCAAGGAAGGCAAGATCATCGCCATGCTCGACGTTCTCATCGAACTCGCAGAGGAAGCGGAAGAAGGTGGGGGCGGCGGGGGCGGCGGCGGTGGGGCAGGCGGAGCCGACGGCGATAACGGCGGCAGCGGCCCCGCCTCAGGGACCGGGACTCCCTCGTCGCCGGCCGAGAGCGCCTCCCTGCCGGGCGGACAGGCGACCGACCCGGGCGAAGCGGCGAGCACGGCCACCATCGGCGATGCATGGGCCGAACTCGACGAACGGGAGAGGGCCCGCGTCCTCGACGCTTTGCGCCAGCGATTCCCCGCCCGGTTCGGAGACCACATTAGAGAATACTTCAGGGCACTCTCCGATGCTGAAATCGACGACTGACACAACCCGGCGCGGGAATAGCACCCGGCGGCCGAGCGCCTCAACGCTCGGACCGAGGGGCCATACCGTGAGATGTGCCATAATCGCCGCACTCATCATCCTGGCCGCCCCTCTCTCTCTCACGGCCGGCGTCGTGCATACGGTTTCGGGCGAACGTCACGAGGGCGAACTGACGTCCATCAGCGCCGATGGGCAGGTGCTGTTGCAGCAGGGCGACGACTCGCTAACCATCCCCCTCGCGGATGTGTTCCGCATCGACCTCAGCCGCGGTCCGGCGACGGCCTACGCCGAGGCATTCACGGCCGAGGTTCGGACCGTCTGCGGCAGCCGGTTCTATGGCGAACTGCTGGAACACGAAGACGGGATCGGGCTGAAATCGTCCGTTTTTCGGGACCCGATCAGCTTCGATGTGGAGAACGTGATTGCGGTGCGCTTCCGCTGGACCGATGAGCATTGGCTGACCGATGAGCGTCTGCAGGATACGCTGGACCAGGCAGACCGGCACACCGACGCACTTTACGTGGTGACCCCCCGGGGCGTGATACCGTTCTCCGTGGCGATCGAACAGATCGGGACCGAACGGACGTCGTTTACCCGGCGGGACGAGCGGCGGGAGATCGAGACGGGGGCCGTATCGGCCGTCGTTTTCGCCACGCAGGAGCTGGCCGACAGGCCGCCGGTCGAAATCGTTCTCGAAGACGGCTCAGTGCTCCGGTGTACCATCGCCGAGATGGATAACGGCGAATTCGAGCTGTACGCGGCCGGGGCAAAGCTGGCCGTCGAACTGTCGCGCGTGACCTTCATCGAGATCGACAACCCGGGCGTCGTCTATCTGTCGGACCTGAGGCCGGCGGACGTACGCGAGGTCCCCTTCTTCAGCCACGTATGGGAGCACCGAATCGACCGCAGCGTGACCGGCGGTCCGCTGCTCCTGGACGGCCGCAGATATGCCCGCGGCCTGGGCTGTCACACGCGGACCATCCTTACCTACGACCTGGGAGGCCGTTATCGCACCTTCACCGCGGTGCTCGGCATAGACGACGCCGCCCGGCCGCTCGGGTCCGTCCAGTTTGTCGTCCGGGCCGACGGCGAGGAACTCTTTTCCCGAGTCATCACCGGCAATGACGAGGCGGTCCCGGTGACCCTCGACATCTCCGGCGCCGACCGGCTTACCCTGATCGCGGATTTTGCCGACAATGCCAGTGTCGGCGACCACGCGAACTGGGCTGACGCCCGCCTCATGAAATGACAAGAAATCCGGTGTAAATTGGTTGTCTTCTCAGAAAAGTGGGGTATAATAGGGTAGGATAAGAAGTAATATATTGTACCGAGGTGCCCCGCTGGAGAGGAAGACAGCCCGGCTGACCTGCGTGTACATGGGTTCGGATGAATTTTCCGTGCCCAGCTTCGAGACGTGCATTGAAAAGACAGATGTCGTCGCCGTCTATACCCGGCCCGATCGACGGGCAGGGCGAGGGCGGGCCCGTTTGGCCGCCTCGCCTGTCAAAGAGGTGGCGGCGGAGCACGGACTGCGGATAGAGCAGCCCGAGACCTTTGACAACCAATGTTGCCGGCAGCTTCGCGAATTGAGGCCCGACCTGCTGGTCGTCGCCGCCTACGGCGTTATTCTGCCGCTGGCGGCCATCGAAGCATCGCAGCGTGACAGCATCAACGTCCACGCTTCGCTGCTGCCCCGTCATCGCGGCGCTGCCCCCGTCGCCGTGGCGATCCTGGCGGGCGACGACGAGACGGGCGTCACGGTGATGAGAATCCGGCCCAGGTTGGACGCCGGCGAAATCATCTGCCTGGGCGAGGGCCGACGCGCACAGGCCCGCGTCCGGATCGGCCCGGAGGAGACGGCCGGAGAGCTGACAGACCGGCTCGCCACCCTGGGCGCACGGGTGCTGGCGGAGGCGATTGACGCCTACGCCGATGGCTCTGTGACATACGAATCGCAGGACGAACGGCTGGCCACACCGGCCCCCAGCTTGTCGAAGGCCGACGGCCGGATTGACTGGAACCGCCCGGCCGGGTATATTGTCAGGCACGTCAGAGCGATGACCCCCTGGCCCGGGGCGTTCAGCCAACTGCTGATCCCGGGCGAGCCGCCGCGACGGATCGCTATCCTCGAGGCAGGGGCGGCCGACGGCGGACCGGGAAGGCCCGGGATGGTACAGACGGCCGACGGCTCGCTTGTTGTTTGCGCAGGCGAAGGCGCCGTCGAGGTAAGACGACTCAAGCCCGCCGGCCGACAGGCGATGGACGCCGCCGCGTTTGTGCGCGGCTGCCGGCCGTTGCGGGAAAACAAGGACGGAGCGTGCCGTTTTGCAACTGATTGACCAGGCGGTCATCGGCCTGAACAACCTGACTGTGAAAGGCCGTCGGGCAAAAGTTCAGCCCGAAGAATTGCTTATCCTGTTGCCCACGTGCCTTCAGGCCGCCTCGTGTGAGCAGAACGTAATCGGCGATCTCGCTCACTGCCTGCGGTGCGGTCGATGCCGGATCGGGCCGCTGCTCGATCTGGCCGAACGATACGGCGTGAAGGTGGCGGTGGCCAAGGGCGGCCGGGTGGCCGTCAGCCGGGCGAAGGCCCCGGAGGTCAATGCAATCGTAGCCGTCGCCTGTGAGAAGGAATTGAGAACCGGAATTTTTGCGTGCCTGCCGAAACCGGTCCTGGCCGTCACCAATCAACGGCCAAACGGTCCGTGCTGTGAGACGGACGTGGACATCGACGCGGTGGAGCAGGCGATACAATGGTTGACGCGTACATCCTGATGGCTGTGGCCCGCACGACGGGCCGCCCAGAGTGAGGAGGAGGACCTATGAAACTTCTGAGCAGAGCACTGATAATTGCCGTGGTGGCGACGATGGCCCTGGGCGCCGCGACCGTGTACGCCCAGGACGCCGACGCCTCGTACAACAGAGCGCTCGAGCTCGCCGCGGAGGGCGACTACCAGCAGGCCGTGGCAGTCCTCGAAGAACTGCTCGAGGCCGAGCCCGGCCATGAGCAGGCACAGGAACTGCTCGCAGACATCCGCAACCAACTCGAGGAGGTGGAAGAAGCAGACCCCGAAGCCCGCGACATTATGCAGCAACTCCTGGCCGAGCGCCAGGCGCGGGAGAGATACCAGGAACTCCTTACCGATCATCTATTCCAGGGAGCTCAACAAGCTTTCCAGGCCCGCCAGTATGAAGAAGCAGAGCGGGAACTCGAGAGGATCCTTGATATCGACCCCCGACATCGCGAGGCCGCGGAGTTGCTCGTTCGTGTCCGGGATGTTCTCCAGAGGGACGAGGTCGGTGCTCCCGCTGTTCTTCGAGGAGAACGCGAGCGTCGGCGTGTATGGGAGACCTACGAAATGAGCCGGATGCGGCGAACCATTGACGAGGCAGATGACCTGGTTGCCGGCCAGCGGTTCGACGAGGCGCGAGACAAGCTGCGGCAGGCACGAAACTCCGCCGAGGCACTGGCGATCTATCGCGACGTGCAGCGCGAGCAAGCCCGGATCAACTCGCTGATGAACCGGCTTGAAGAAGAACGGGCCGCCAAGGCCGAGCGAGAGAGACGCGAGAAAATCGAACGAGCGCGCGAACTCGCCGAGCGGGAACGAGAGCGGATGGGAGAGCTCCGGGAAGAACGAATCGAGCGACTGATGGAGGATGCCCGAGAATTGTTCGAGCAGAGACGATACACCCTCGCGGCAGAGAAAGCGGCCGAGGTCCTCGAGATCGCCCCGCGCCATCCCGGCGTCGAAGACTTCATCGACAGATGCCACGAGCGCGAAGTCGAAAGGCGCAGGCAATGGTATCAGCGGACGTCGGCGGTCGAGACCGAGCGGACCTGGCGCGAAGTGGCAGCCCTCTCGATCCCGTTCTCAGGCCACGCGCCCATCTATCCCGATAACTGGGACGAGATCGAGGCACGGCGCGAACGATACGAGGTCCGTGGCGAGATCTTTGAGCCGGAAGAATGGCGCCCTGAACTCGAACGCGAACTCGAGCAGCCCGTGTCCTTCGACTTCATCGCCACCCCGCTGGAAGACGTGGTCGCTTTCCTCCGGGGGATGAGGGACGTGAACATCGTGCTCGATCCGGCAGCCGTCGAAGGCCGGAACATGGACATCACACTCGAACTCGAAGAGGTTCGCCTCAAAGATGCCCTCGATTGGATTCTGCGGATGGTCGACCTCGAGTATACGCTGGACAGGAACGCCATCTACATATCGACCCCCGAGCGGGTCCAGGCCACTCGGCGGCGAGTCACCCGCTACTATGACGTCGAAGACATCACCCTGCGGCTCACCCAGTTCGAGCCCGATCTCCGGGCTCTGACCCAGGCGGATGTCGGCCGAGACGACGCCATCGGGGACATTTTCCAGGAAGGCCGGCCTCGGGACGACGAAGACCGTGGCGAGGTGTTCACTGGAGAGGAACTGGTCGAGTTCATTATGCGAGTCATCGCCCCGGGCACCTGGGAAGACGATGATATCGCCGATGCCCCGCTCTGGTAAACTTGGCAACATAGCGCCGGCGGCCCAACAGCCGTCGGCGCTTTTTATAACTGATGTAAAATATACGAAGTGACCGTTACATCCAACATTCGGGAGCCGGCTGTCTTCGGGGAGGTCACCGGCCGAGCAGGGTTCAGGGAAGAACCATGTTCAGCCCGGGCGGAAGTGGCCCAACAACGTACGGCTCCTGACCTTAAATCCCATTGACGGATTCTGTGTTGATTATTCGCCGGCCTGTCGGTATCATACTATCTCGCCGGTGTGTTCCCCGATGCGGTATAGCACAAGATAAAGAGGAAAACAGCAAATGACTCAATCGCAACCGACCCAGCGGTCGGACGGTTCCCCGGAGTATGGCGAACAGGTTACTGTAGGACTGGATATCGGTTCCGTCAGCGCCAAGCTGGTGGTCGTTGCGGACGATGGCCGAATTTTGGAAGACCACTACGTAAGGACCCACGGGCAGCCGATAGCGACCGCCCGGGACCTGATCGCCGATATACTCGAACGCATCCCCTGCGACCGCATCGCCGGGTTCGCATTGACCGGGAACGGTGGGAAGCGCCTGGCCCACATGCTGGGCGCCGAGTCGGTGAACGAGATCGTGGCACAGAGCACGGGCGCCGCCGCATTCAACCCCGACATCCGAACCATCATCGAGATGGGCGGCGAAGACTCCAAGCTGATCAAGATCGAACCGAGCGACGAGCCCGGCGAGCCGCGCATCACCAACTTCGCAATGAATACCGTCTGCGCCGCAGGGACCGGCTCGTTCCTCGATCAGCAGGCGGCCCGGCTGGGCGTCTCCATCGAGAAGGAGTTCGCCGAACTCGCCCTGAAATCTCAGAACCCGCCCCGCATCGCAGGCCGATGCAGTGTGTTCGCAAAAACCGACATGATCCACCTGCAGCAGGAGGCCACCCCCGACCACGACATCGTCGCCGGCCTGTGCGGCGCATTGGCGAGGAACTTCAGAAGCAATATCTGCCGGGGAAAAGAGTTCGAGAAACCGATTGCCTTCCAGGGCGGAGTTGCCCTCAACGCCGGGATGGTCCGCGCGTTCGAGGACGTGCTGGAGCTGGACGCGGGCGAACTGATCATCCCCGAACACGCCGCCTCGCTCGGGGCACTGGGGGCGGTCCTGACTGCACGCAGACAGGAAACCCTGGCACCGATGCCCGACCTGGAGACGCTGGACGAGTACCTCGCCAGCTCACAGTCGGAGGCAAAACGGCTCGACAAGTTGACCGACGAGGGCTATTACTGTGAGACAGAGCCCGCACCCCTCGAGGGCGATCAGCCGGTCGGCGTGTACCTCGGCGTCGACGTCGGCTCGATCAGCACCAACCTGGTCCTCATCGACGACCGGCGACGGGTCGTCGCGCGCGAGTACCTGATGACCGCGGGCCGTCCCATCCGCGCCATCCAGGAGGGCTTGCTCAAGATCGGGCGGAAGTTCGGCGGCAAGGTCGTCGTTCGCGGGGCCGGCACCACCGGCTCGGGCCGATACCTGACGGGCGATTTTATCGGGGCGGACATCATCAAGAACGAGATCACCACCCACGCCCGCGCAGCGGCGTTGATTCATCCCGGCGTCGATACCGTCTTCGAGATCGGCGGGCAGGACTCGAAATACATTTCGCTGAGCAACGGGGCCGTGGTCGATTTCACAATGAACAAGGTCTGCGCCGCCGGGACCGGCTCGTTCCTCGAGGAACAGGCCGAACGCCTGGGTGTGAACGTTGACCAGGAGTTCGGCGATGCCGCACTCGCCGCCGAGTCGCCCTGCGATCTGGGCGACCGCTGCACGGTGTTCGTCGAATCGAGCTTGAACCACCACCAGCAGACCGGAGTCGATCGCAACGATCTCATCGGCGGGCTGTGCTACTCGATTGTGAATAACTACCTGTCGAAGGTCGTAGAGACCCGCAAGGTCGGCGACGTCATCCTCTTCCAGGGCGGCACCGCGTACAACCGAGGCGTGCGTGCGGCCTTCGAAAAGGTCGTCGGCAAGCCCATCATCGTACCGCCACATCACGATGTGATGGGGGCCATCGGGGCCGCCCTCATCGCCATGGAAGAGAGCATCGGCAAATCCAACTTCAAGGGCTTCGACCTCAGCGACCGAACGTATGCGGTCGAGACCTTCGAGTGCTCCGATTGTGCCAACGACTGCGAGATCAAAAGAGTGACCATCGAGGGCGAGGAGCCCCTCCACTACGGCAGTCGGTGCGGCAAGTTCGATGAGAAGGAACAGGGAGCGGGTCGGACCGATATCCCCCGCCTGTTCCGCGAACGCGAGAAGCTCCTCCTCACGTCCTACCCGAAGGACAAGCCCGACGCCCCGAACGGCAAAACGGTCGGCATCCCACGCATGGCCCACTACTTCGAGCTGTTCCCGCTGTGGAAGGCGTTCTTCAGCGAGCTCGGCTTCGAGGTGGTGACCTCCAGCAAGACCAACCAGCGGATCATCCGAGACGGCGTCGAGCACGTGAAGGCCGAGACCTGCTTCCCGATCAAGGTGGCCCACGGCCACGTGCTCGATCTCATCCGAAGCGACGTCGATCACGTTTTCCTGCCCTGTGTGGTTGACCTGGAGCCCAACGAGTCCGATTTCACCAACTACTTCGCCTGTCCCTACGTCCAGTCGATGCCCTACTTCGTGCGGGCCGCCATTGACCTGAGCGACGCGAACGGGCGGCTGATCGAGCCGGTAATCCATATGAGCCACGGCCGCGATGCGGTCGCCAAGGTGTTGGCCGACGCGGTGAAGGGGCTGGGCGTGTCGAAGCGAGCCGCCATAGCAGCGGCCGAGAAGGGATTCGAGGCGCTCGATCGCTTCTACTCACAAATGCTGGCCCGCGGCCGCGAGGTGCTCGAGTCGCTCGGCCCCGACGACGTGGCGATCGCCCTGGTCAGCCGCCCCTACAACGGCTGCGATCCGGGGCTGAACCTGAACCTCCCTGAGAAGCTGCGGGACCTTGGGGCAGTCGCTCTCCCCATCGACGCGCTGCCGCTCGATAATCACCCGGTCTCGGGCGACTTCCCGCACATGTACTGGAAGTACGGCCAGCGTATCCTGGCAGCCGCCCGATACCTCCGCCGGCACGATAACGTGAACGGGCTTTATGTCACCAATTTCGGGTGCGGGCCCGACTCGTTCATCAGCAAGTTCTTCGAACGCGAGATGGGCGGAAAGCCGTTCCTTACCATCGAGATCGACGAGCACAGCGCCGACGCCGGACTCATCACTCGCTGCGAGGCCTTCCTGGAAAGTCTCCGCACGTCCAGCTACGAGACAGAGCCAAAACGGGAGATCAAGCGGCCCGACTACATCCCGATCCGCGATAAGGGACGGAAACTGTTTTTCCCCCATATGTCCGACCACGGCCGAACAGTCGCCGCGCTGATGAGAGGGGCCGGCATCGAGACCGAAGCCCTGCCGCTCTCCGACAAGGCGAGTCTGGTTATCGGGCGGAAGTTCACTACCGGGCGCGAGTGCTACCCCTGCATCGTCACCACCGGCGACATCGTCAAGAAGACCATGGAGCCGGATTTCGATCCGGATCGGAGTGCGTTCCTGATGGCCGATGCGAAAGGCCCTTGCCGGTTCGGCCAGTACAACAAGTTCCACCGGATGGTACTCGACGACATCGGCCTGGAGCAGGTCCCCCTGTTCGCACTGTCGCAGGATGAGGAATTCAACGAGTCGCTGTCGCAGATGGGGCCGCGTGTCCGCCGCGAGGCGTGGCGGGGATTCGTACTCGTCGACCTGCTGCAGAAACTCACCCGCCATACTCGGCCCTATGAACAGAACCCCGGCGAGACCGACGCCTTGTACGAATCGTGCCTGGAGAGCTTGGAGCGGGCGTTGGAGAACGGCGAGAAACTGCTGCCGCTGACGACCGATTTCCGCCGGAGGTTCGAAATGGTCGAGGTCGATCGGACCGCGCGCAAACCCAAAATCGGGATCATCGGCGAGATCTACGTCCGCTACAACGATTTTGCCAACAACTTCCTCGTCCGAAAGCTCGAGGCGCTGGGCGCGGAAGTGGTCCTGCCGCCGTTCGAGGAATGGATCGATTACATCGACCATTATCGCAGGCGCGACCTGAGGTCCCAGGGCGAGTATGTTGCCTGGGTCGCCGAGCACATCAAGGAATGGGCAAAAGAACGCGAGGTGCGGCGCTTCACCGCGCCCTTCGAAGGAGCGATCGGCCATTTCCTCCACGAGGAAGACACGACGGACATCCTCGAACGAGCCCGCCGCTATATCCACCCCGCCGTTCGCGGCGAGGCCACCCTCAGCATGGGGCGCGCCATCGAATACGTCCAGCACGGATTCGACGGGATCGTCAACGTCACCCCGTTCAACTGCATCCCGGGGACCATCGTGAACGGGCTGCTGGAGACGTTCGCCGGCGACCACGGCGACATCCCCTGTTTGAAACTCGAGTATGATGGACACGACCTCGGGGGCGAGGAGCTGCGAATCGAGGCGTTCATCCATCAGGCAAAACAGATGGCTCACATGAGCACAGACGGAGGTTCCCATGACAGGCAGCGCGTGGACGTTCGGGGATGACGTCAACACCGACGAGATCATCCCTGCCCGTTACCTGAACACCATCGACCCCGCCGAACTCGCCGCCCATTGCATGGAAGATGCCGACCCGAAATTCGCCGGCAAGGTCGGCGCGGGGGACGTCATTGTCGCCGGGACGAACTTCGGCTGCGGTTCCTCCCGCGAGCACGCCCCGATCGCCATCAAGGCGGCGGGCGTCTCCTGCGTGATCGCAAAGAGCTTCGCCCGGATATTCTACCGCAACGCCATCAACATCGGTTTGCCCATCCTTACCTGCCCGAAGGCAGTCGATGAGATTCGGGCCGGCGACGAGCTTGAGATTGATCTGGCCAACGGCAAAATCTATAACAGGACGCGGGGGGCTGAATACGACATCCCGCCGTTTCCCAGCCGGATGCGCGAGATCATCGATGCCGGCGGCCTGATGAACTTCGTCAAGAAGTCGCTGGCCTGAACTGAGCTTCCCGGCCGATACAGCCGCCGGGGGGCCTTCTACGCCGGCGGCAGCACGCCCCGAGACAGAACGGAGCCGGTCGACATGGTCGATATCGATCCCAGGCAAGTGATCAAGGGCGAGGTGCTCTCCGAGGAGACGTTCGTCAAGCTCGTCCTGAGTAACCCGCTCCGGGGCAAAGAGAACCCCTATGTTCGGGTGACTGTTCGCCCTGTCATCGTGCGCGACCGCCGGCACCTCCAGTTCTCCTATTTCGACGGCGAGCAGGATATCACGAAGAACTGCTGCGGCGACGCGGCCGGCGCCCGGCTCGACGAGGTCCTCGACCTGCCGTTCGGCCAGGCGAATATCTTTTCGGCCGCGGGTGACCTCGAGTTGCTGATCAGCCGCAAGGGGAACGTCCACGTCGTTCGGAAGCCGCCAACCAGCCGCGAAGTCCCGCGGGCGCCCGCACATGACCACGAGAAGGACCACCCGATCCCCGTCGATGATCCGCTTCTTCAAACGCTCGGCCTCGTCACCAAGAGGGGGAAGAAGGTCCGGGCGGGCCGCCGGGGCAAGTTCGTGCAGATAAACGAATTCCTGAGGATCATCGACCAGGTCCTGCCGGAAGAACGGTCGGGGCCGGTGTCGATCGTCGATTGCGGATGCGGCCAGGCGTATCTGACATTCGCGGCCTACCACTATCTCAGCCACCTGCGGGGCATCCCGGCCAAAGTGATCGGGATCGACAGCAACTCCGATCGGATATCGAAGAGTAAATCACTGCTCGGCGAGCTTGGCTGGACCGGGGTCGAGTTTCGGCTCGCTCGCATCGCCGAATTCGAGCCGGATACGCCACCGGACATCACGCTGTCCCTGCACGCTTGTGATACCGCCACCGACGAGGCCATCGCCCTGGGCTGCCGTTGGCACAGCTCCGCCATTCTCGCCGCCCCCTGCTGCCAGCACGAACTCCACGACCAGATGAACGCTCCGCCGATGCGCCCTGTCGTCCGGTACGGCATTCTGCGGGAACGGCTTGCAGACATCGTCACCGATACCTTCCGCGCCCTGGCACTGCGGATCAGCGGCTATCGGACGAACATCGAGGAGTTCGTCTCCGCCGAGAGCACATCAAAAAACCTGATGATTCGTGCCGAGAGCGGGCTGGGACCGGGCGACAGGCAATTTGTCGAGGAATACAACCGGTTCAAAGAGTTCTGGGGAGTATCCCCGGCAATCGAAAAACTGATCGGCCCCGGTTTTCAGGAGATGGTCAGTGACGGACTCTGAGTCCGGAAACACGCCTGCCGCCGAGAGCGTCGAGAAGCGGGGCCGACTGCATAACGTGCTCGTCGGTATCCTCCTGGGGATCGGGGCGCTCCTGGCTCTTCTCACCGCGGTCGGGTATCTGGGCCGTCTCTGGTGGCGGTTCGATCTGGTCGCTCACTTTCGTTTGCAGTATCTTGTGTGCCTTCTGGGGGCCGCAGTCGGGCTGGCGGCGCTGCGTCGATTCCGGCTGGCAGGGGTTTGTCTGCTCGTGTCCGTGGCCAACCTCGCCGCAGTTGCCCCGCTCTATCTCGGCTCGCCCGCAGCGTTGGATGATGTGCCGGTCGAAGAGCGGGTCCGACTGCGGGCACTCAGCTTGAACCTTCACGAAGCGAACCGAAACCACGAGGCGGTGCGGGCGCTGGTCCGGGACGAACAGCCGGACCTGTTGCTGCTGATGGAATACACAGAGCGGTGGTTCGAGGACCTGGTGGACCTCACCGATATCTATCCGCACGTTATCGCGAGGCCCCAGGGCGGGCCGTTCGGCATCGCCCTGTTCAGTGCCCACCCGTTCGAGTCGGCCGACATCGAGTTCATCGGCGAAGAGCCGCACCCCACCGTCGTGGCTCGGATCACCATCGGCGACGCGCCGCTGACGGTCATCGGGACACACCCCAGGCCGCCGCTTGGCGCCGAGGCGTCTCGTCTGCGGAACGAGCAACTGGCCGATCTCGCCGACCGGGCCGGCCAGATTGCCCCGCCACTCCTGCTTCTGGGCGACCTGAATATCACCCGCTTCTCGCCATACTTCCGCCGGCTCCTGGCCCACTCGAGCTTGCGAGACAGCGCGGTCGGATTCGGCTACCAGCCGACGTGGCCGACGTATGCCCCGCCACTTCTGATCCCGATCGATCACGCCCTGGTTTCGGAGGGAGTGGGCATCCTGGACAGGCGGGTTGGCCCGCACGTGGGGTCTGACCATTATCCGCTGATCATCGACTTCGAGCTGGCGCCCCGCTGATTCGCCGTGCTACAACGGAACGGCGGCTTCCCTTTATCGAATCACGGGGCGGGCCAGCGTCCGACAATAGTCATCCCGAGGCGAGCTGCCCCGCAGGCGACGTTATTCATCCTCCGCCTGCATTTTCCACTGCACGTACTGGAGGATGTGGCCGTTTCGGAGCCGCTTGGCGACTTCCTTCGTCCACGCCCCGGTGTTGGTGAAGGCCGGCGGGTTGGGCCGACTCGGGGTGTAGGCGTTGAAGTATTGGACGGCTTTGGCGAGATAGTCCTCGTTGTTGTCCACGAGCGCCAGGTAGCCGTACAGGTTTGTGAAATGCGTCAGCCATTCGCCGCCGTCCCGCCCGCTGAACTCCGCCTCGGCGATCTCGCGGAGCAACCGGAGCAACTGCTCGTTCCCGGTCCGGTGGTGGAGCCGGGTCAGGCCGTCGAGCGAGTAATAGAGCTGCAGCCCGCCGCCCATCAGCGGCCCTCTGTCTTCCCACAGGGGGACGAAGTGGTGGTTGAACAGGACCATCGCCTCGTCGAGCCAGTGCTGATCGCCGGTCAGGTCGTAGGTCGAGCACAGGACCAGGATCGCCCATCCGCTCGACCGGAGCTGGCCGCGGGTGGACGGTTCATTTCGATAGCTGTTGACCTGGCGCAACACGACGCCGTTTGCGCTTCGGATGGCGGCCTCGCGTGCTTTCGGCTCGCCGGTCAGCATGTAATAGAGGACCACGCCGCACGACCAGTGATGGCTCGGGATGGGCCGGAACCAGCCGCCCCGCACCCCGCCGTGGATGTTGGTGTACTGCTTCTCATAGCGGGTCAGGCCCCTGAACTGTGGGCGGACGCGGTCTGACCAGATCTGATCGACATCGATGCGATGGCGGGCCATCTCGGTGCTCATGTCGATGAACCCGCGCTGGCCCTGTCGCAGGTAGTTGACGAGTATCGCCCAGGTCCAGTCGTAATGTAGTTGCGATGTGCCTGGCTGCCAGCACAGGTCGCCGAAGTCCATCCATCCGTACCAGAACCCGCGTCGGTCGCCCCGCCCGTTACGGGCGGCATACAAGCTGGTGTTGCTGTCGCGGTTGATCGCGTCGGCCGCCCGCTGGTTCCAGTGCAGGACGCTGGTGTCGTAGTCCTCGTTGCCGGTCCTGAAATCGGCGGGTGCGAACCATCCGGGCGCGGCCTCGGTCGTCGCGTAGTATTCCGGCGTCGCCAGGGCCATCAGCGGCGCGTTGAGGGTTGCCGCCGCCGCTTCCGGCGACCTGTCCGAGAAGTCGAGTATAAACTCGTAGCCCTTGTGTGTGCCTCCCGGCAGGGCGTACAGATCGTCCTTGGCGAATTGAGAGAACTCGTTGGCGGATGCCCCGCGGCGGACATCGCGCGGCCACTGGCCGTTACGCGGCCAGAGCCACAGAGTCAGCTTCTGCGGGTTGACCTCGATGGCCTTCTCGTAGTTCTCCCAGAAGTGGCGCACGGCGGTGACCACTCGTCCGCCGCCGTAGGTAATCTCGACGATTCCGTCGGTCCGCTCGCCGCTCTTCGCCCGCTCCCCGTCACGGTACACGTGATACTCGAACGAGGCGTAGCGGTGTTCGGGGTTGAGCTGCTCGACCTTCAGGTGGCTGGCGGTCACGCCTTCACACCGAGCGGTCACGTCGCCGGGCAGGTCCAGGTCGTATTCGACCGCCAGCCCGTCGAAATTGAGCCATTCGGCCTGCCCGTCGTAGCCGTAGCGGCCCTGGTTCTCCAGCCAGGCGTGGACTTTGACGAACCGCTGGCCCGAGTACGCGGTGACGCGGACGGTGTACCGGATGTGGTCTTCGAGAGCGTTGGGGAATACGCCTTTGAAGGCGATGGTCGTCCGCATCGGCCCCGCCTGCTCAATCTCGACCGAGTCCGGCGGGCCGGCCAGAATCTCCTCGCCTTCCGGCATGTAGAGGACCAGGCCCCGGCCGCCTTTGAACAGTTCTGCCCCATCGATTTGGATCGAGTTGAACAGGCCGGGGGCCTGTTTGTCCAGCACCAGGGTCATCGGGCCCGTCGAGACGGTTACTGTTGCATCGTCCTGCTCGACGGTTACCGGGCTGTCGGGCGCCGGGTTCCGGTTCGCATCGGTGACGGTGACCTCGGTCTGCCCGTTTGCCGGCACGTCGATCTGCAGGTCCATCAGCGCCCAGCGGACCGAGCCGTCGGGCCAGGGCACCGTTTTCAGGAATTGGGCCGGGACCGGCCGACCGCCCACCATCGCGGTGAGCACCGACACGTCCTCGACCACCCCATTGGCGAACGGAACGCCGGTGGTGACCCCGTCAGCGGTGCGGGCCACGCCGGCGGGCTCCGCCACAGTCAGGTTGACCTCGACGGCGGAGGCGGACAGCGAGAGCAGGAGGCAGAGACACACGAGCGCAATACGACGAACATGGGTTCCCATGATTCCACTCCTCTAATCGGGGCCGGTCAACACTTACGAGATTATATCCCATCTACCGGTTCCAGGCAATTCTTGTCGTTGGTTTTCCATCGGCCCGGACATCATCGTTCGGCGACGCTTGACATCGATGGAAAGATGACTATTCTGTGCGTACACTGTCATTGTGGCACAAACTGGTCAGGGCCGTCAGCTCCGCTGGAGCATCCAGCTTCGATCGGCACGTTGCAGTCGACGTCTTTAATGCACACTGTCGTTGTCGCTGCAATTTTCCGGCCCCAGTGCGCCCCACAGTGACAGAGGGCTGCGCCAATCCGTGTGGGTAAGAAAATGGCGGAAAAGAACAGCGTGTCGTGTCGGTCGTCGAGCAGAGCCGACTATGCGGAGGAGAGCCACGTCGATACCGGCCGGCCATTGGTGAACGAGTTCTTTGAGGACACGGGTGAGCCGTGGCTCGAGGTCGGATCGGATTCTGCGCACCCGTGGGAGTTCAGTCACGGCGAGACAGTCCGAAAAGAGCACATGGCCCGGCATCTGGAGCGCATCCACAGCGAATGCCACGATCGGCTGCCCGGCCCGATATCGTTCAAGCTGCAGAAGATCAAGCGGGACCGCATTCGCTTCGCGACGGAGACAAGCGATCCGTCGAAGATGTTCTATTTGCGGCTCTACCACTTTCGCGGCAACTGGAGCTGGATTCTCGCACTGAGGCGTACCGGGCGTGCCCTGCACGAACAGCGCGTCGCCGAATGGCTGGACGGGCTGGACGTACCATTTCCCGAGATCGTCGCCTGCAACCGGCTGCACCTGGGGGGCGTGCCCGTCGGTTCATACCTGATCCAGAAACACCTGGCCGGGTGGGTATCGGTAAAGTCTATCCTCAGCGCCTCGGAGGCGTCAGTCGAAACGTTCCGGTCTATGGACGGTTTCGAGCGGCTGGGCGCATTCCACTGGCGGCTGTTCGAGAACGGTGGATTTCTGACCCAGGTGGGCACGGGCCACCTGCTGTTGCCCGGCCCCGACAGCCCGGCCAATTTCGGAATGATGGACCACGAACATACGATCCTGGTCAGGCCGCCGGTGCCTCCCGCTGAACGCTTCGTTCTTCTGGCCAAGCTGGATAAAGCGCTCCGCACCCGTCGCTTATGCACTCGAGAAGACCGGGCACGGATGTTCCGGGCTTACGTCGAGCGGGACCCCGCCCCGGAGCTCCGGGCCTTGGGCTTTGATCGGTTCGATGCGTTTTGCGAGAATGTTCGCCTGCCGAGTACCCCGTTACGCAGCCGGCTGGTCGGATATCGGCTCATGCGGGCACACAAGCGGGAGAGTTGAAGACCCCGTCTCGATAACCGGGCCTGTGGCATTCGCCCTGGGTTGCCGGATCAGACCAAGCCCTGCTCGATGGTGGCGTCTGCCACCTTGATGAACCCCGCGATGTTCGCCCCGGTATCGAGGTCGCCCGGTTGCCCGTATTCCTCGGCCGTCCGGGCGCACAGCCAGTAGATGTTCTGCATAATGGTCTTCAGGCGGGCGTCGACTTCGGCGAAGCTCCACTGCAATCGCAAGCTGTTCTGCGACATCTCGAGAGCCGAGGTTGCCACACCGCCGGCGTTCGCCGCCTTGCCCGGCCCGAACAGCACACCCGCCTCGTGCAGCACGTCGATCGCGTCGTTGGTCGTCGGCATGTTGGCTCCTTCGGCGACGCAGATGACGCCGTTATCGGCCAGCTTCCTCGCCGAGGCCGTGTCGATCTCGTTCTGTGTGGCGCAGGGGAGTGCTATGTCCACCGGGATGGCCCAAATCCCGGAGCTTCCCTCGTGGTATTCGGCCCCGGAGCACTGGTCGGCGTAGGCGCTGATCCGTTTGCGTTCGACCTCCTTCAACTGCTTCATCAGCTCGAGCTGGATGCCCTGGGGATGGTACACATAGCCCTTGCTGTCCGACATCGCCACCACGGTCGCCCCGAGTTCCTGTGCTTTTTCGGCGGCGTAGATGGCGACGTTGCCCGAGCCGGAGATGCTGAGCCGCAGCCCGTCGAGCGTCCGACCGCTCTCCTGCAGCATCTCGTCGAGGAAGTAGATCAGGCCATAGCCGGTCGCCTGCTTTCGGACGTAGCTTCCTCCCCATTTCACGTCTTTGCCGGTGAGGGCATATTCGAACTCGCCGGTGATCCGTTTGTGCTGGCCGAAGATGTAGCCGACCTCGCGCACTCCGACCCCGATGTCGCCCGCCGGCACGTCGGAGCTGGGCCCGATGAACCGGTACACTTCGGTGGAAAAGCTTTGGCAGAACCGCATCACCTCGTTGTCCGACTTCCCCTTCGGGTCGAAATCGCTTCCGCCCTTGGCCCCGCCCAGGGGCAGATTGGTGAGTGCGTTCTTGAGCGTCTGCTCAAACGCAAGGAACTTGGAGATGCTCAGGTTGACCGTGGGGTGGAATCGAAGCCCGCCCTTGTACGGGCCGAGTGCGCTGTTGAACCTCACCCGGTATCCCCGGTTGATCCGAATCCGTCCGCGGTCATCCTGCCAAGGGATTCGGAAGATCGCCACCCGTTCCGGTTCTGTGAGCCGTTCGAGGATGCAGTGCTCGAAGTACTCGGGGTGCCGTTCCACCGCAGGCCGGATTGTGGAAAAGACCTCCGTCACCGCCTGGACAAACTCCGGCTGGTGGGGGTTTTGCTTCTTCACGCCGGCCAGCGTGTTCTCGATGTATTGGGCTGCTGTCATATTCATCGTCGTGCTCCATCCAATCCGCTTTGCTGTTGGGCGATTCCAGTTATGAGGCGATCAAGGCACGGGGGCGCTTGAAAGCCCAGACATTTTACCGCCCTGAATGTCAGCGTCAAACTTTTTCCACCGCTTTCCGCCTGATTTTATCGGAAAATCGAGGTCGATGGCTATTCGGCGGTGCGGCTGCGCATCGGACGGAACCTGGGCGGGTAGGCGTTGCCTGGCCGCATCGTGTCGTCATCGAGCGGGCAGCGGGCCGATGCAAGAGAAAAAGTCACCAGAACAATGGGGGATTCCGAAAGCTTGGGGCTTGCCGAAGAGGGGCTCAACGCGGGCGCGAAAGGGGCGGACGGCGGAACGGCGTCGCCCGCCCCGAAGACAGAGCCGCGCTATTACAACGAACGTGGACTCGGCTCCGGGTTTCGGCCGGAGGAAAACGGAAAGGATTAATAGACAATTGTCCACGTGAGCAAGTTGAGAACATGATCAGTCGACCCTTTGCTGCCAGCGCATTTAGTAATAACCGGTAGGCCTGCCGATGTCAAGCGTTTTCTTACATTTTTTTACAGGTCTCCGGGCTGCGATTTCGGAGGGAGCTGGCCCCGGTCTGCAAAGCCGGCGGACTATCTGGCGCAGAATGCCCGATAGGCGATGACGAGCCCGGCCAGTGCCAGGTGCGGGCGAAGTGTCCATTCTGTATGGCAAAGCCGCTGAAGGGTCGGGGCTCCTCCGCCGGTCAGAAATGTCCGTCGGTCTCCGCCCAATTCAGAGCTGATGTCGGCCACCAGGCGGTCCACTGCTCCGGCGATTCCGCGCAGTACGCCGGACCGGATCGCGTCCTCTGTATTCTTGCCGATCGCCGGGCCCTCCCGGCAGAGGTCGGGCGCCGGGAGCAGGGCGGTGCCGCTGGCCAGCGCGGACGTCCAGAGCGACGGGCCGGGGATTATCGTCCCGCCGAGAAACGTCCCGTCGTCGGCGACAGCGTCGACGGTGATTGCAGTCCCGGCATCGACGATCACGCTTGACTGCCGGTGCTCCTCGAACGCCGCGACTGCGTTGGCGATCCGGTCGGCCCCGGCTCTGCCGGGTGCCTGGTAGGCGGTGGGGTAGGGCGATGGCACCTCAGACGGGAACCGGTGTGTCGCCGCTTCGTAACGGGTTTGAATCCAGCGAAGGATGGGTGCCTCGGCACGGGGGTTGACGGAAGCGAGCACGCAGGCCGACGGTGCGATTTCCGAGTCGATGGTCGGAGAGAAAGAGCCATCGGTCGGCAAGGCGAACGAGCCGGACCACTCGGGCCGGGGCGAGGGGGGGGCAGGGCGGTCGAATTCGAACAGGCCCAGGCCGACGCGACTGTTGCCGATGTTGACCGCGAGGAGTCCACCCACGAGCTGATCCTTCCTGTCAAGTCCGCGCCAATCTTACTCGAGGACGGCGGTTCCGGCAAGCGGGCGTGCGGAATGGGCTACTCGGTGATGGTGACTTTGCTCTCGCCGGTGACGAGGAATTTGTATATCTCCTCCACGTCCCGATTGTACATCCTCACGCAGCCCTGGGTGACGTTCTGTCCGATGGAGTGTTCCTCCTGTTTCGGGCAGCCGTGTATGCCGATGGGGCCTTGGAACCCGACCCATCGGGAACCGAGAATATTCTTGGGGTCACCGGGCGGGACGATGCCCCGCCAGTGCGGGTCCTTCAACTTGTTCTGGACCCGGAACGTTCCCGTCGGTGTCGGCGACTGCTCCTCGTTGCCCAGGGCGACGGGGTATACTTTGATCGGTCGGTTGTTCTGGAGGAGCGTGAGGGTGTTATTCCTTTTCGAGACCACCACGTCGAAGGTCCCCTGCGGAATCTTCAACTCGTCTCCGGGCCGGATGAGATCGCTGGTCATGTTGTTCAGCTTCATGATCGCGTCAGCGGTCGTCCCCTGTCGCCGTCCGATTCTGGAGAGAGAGTCGCCGGATTGGACCACGTATGTTTCGGTTCGGATTTCCGAGAGGGTTCGTGCGGAGTCGACCGACTGGGCTGATCGGGTTCTTTCCAACTCCTCGTTCACTCGTTTGAGTTGGCCGACCAGCGGCGCTCTCCGGGCCAGCGTATACCACTGCGTCGCCTTCTCATACTCGCCTTGCCGCTGGCAGTAGTCTGCCAGTTCGACCGCTGCCATGCCGCCGACCTTGCCGGTCGGGTCGCTGTCATATATCTTGCGGAGGAGCCGCACTTTCTCGGCCGAATCTTCCATCGCCAGTGCCTTTTCGAGCAATGCCCGGGCAGATGCCTCATCGCCGGGTTCCAGATTCTGTGCGGGCGGGCGTTCTGTCTCGGACGGGACCGCCGTTGCCCGGTCTGCGTCGCCGGCTTCGGCCGCCCTGGGCGGGCCGCTGAGGAAGTAAATGCCGATTAGGATGCCGCCGATGATAATGGCGGAGAAGACTAGCAAACGGTTCCGATTCATCGCTCTGGACCTCCGTATGGGATCAAGCAGGGGCTTCAGGGCAGCCCGACGGGCCACCTTTTCCTATATCGACATGTCGGGCCACCGGACTTTAGAAGAAAATGACGGAGGCACCGACAGTTTATGTCGCAGTGCAATCGACGCCGGAAAAGGGAAATTCTTCGCGTTTTTTGCTTGACCCCGTCCGCTCGATGGGGTAATCTAGCGTCTGTCGCCGGTGCGTTAGTTTTTCCGGCGGCTTGTTCTTTCAAAAATTCTGATTTCGTGTCGCAGGTGCCCTTTTCGGGAGAATAGGGAAGGCCGTGGGAATCGGCCGCGGACGCGCCGCTGTGACCGGTGATGACGCCGCAGGATGCCACTGCCCCCGCGTATAGCGGGGGTGGGAAGGCGCGGCGGATGTTGAGCCGGAAGCCAGAAGACCTGCCTGCGACCTCCGGATCGGCCTGGCGCGACAGGCGGTCACTTGAATTGCTGTTCCAATCAAGCCCCGCTCCTGACGTCCAGGGAACGGGGCTTTTTTTTGCGACCTCCGGTCCGGAGACCGCCGCGCTGGCTCGCGCCCGGCCTGCACGGCACAACCGGGATGGGCAGCAAGCAATCGCCTGCGATTGGAAAGGAGCGCCCGACAGACGGACAATTGCCGACACCGACGAAGTGGAAGCCGTTTAGACTGACGACGACCTGATGAATTCAATGAATGGAGGTACATGCCGGTATGACGAAGAAGCTTGTTTCAATGTTCGCTCTTGTTTTATGTCTGGGCTGGGCCGGGGCGGCCTTGGGTGGGCCCCCCGGGCTGGATGATATCGAGTTCTGGGTGGGCGCGGGCAGCAACCGTGCCGGTTTTGTGATCGATTGGAACGACGGGCCGAGCCCCCAGGCGCTCGCCTGGGGATACAGGTGGGACGGGCAGGCCACCGGCTGGGACATGCTCACCGCAATCGTCGGACAGACCGATATCTATACCTACGACGAACACGGCGAAGTCGACAGCATCACTACCATCACCGGCGCGGATCCGCACCTGACCGCCAGGATGACGGATTTTGGCTGGGGGACAATGGTCGACGGCTTCGCATATGAGTCCGACGACTTGAGTCATCCTCCGACGACCACCGACTGGTGGTCCTACTGGACCAGCGAGGACGGCGTCGTCTGGGACTCGGCGATGGTGGGAATGACCGACCGCATACTGGCCGACGGGGACTGGGACGGCTGGGGATTCGAACTGAATAACACAAGCTGGGACGCGGCCAACCCGCCCGAGAACCCGGCCCCCGCACCTTCTGCCGGCTCTCCGCCCGTGCCGGAACCGGCCGGGCTTGCCGGGCTCGGCCTGGCGCTGACGGCCATCCTGCGAGGGCGGCGGCGAAGAGCATAACTGGAGATGAGGACCGATATGCAGCGTCTCCATTCCGTGCGGCGCACGGTTGCCCGGCGCCGGCCCGATCAGGCCGGTATCGGGCAGCCGTCTCGTTCTCGGGCATTCACACTAATCGAGCTGCTCGTGGTGATCGGGATCATCGGCGTCCTCGGCGCGATCCTGCTGCCCGTGGTGAACTCGGCGAGGGAGGAGGCGGTCTCTGTCCGATGCAAGTCGAACCTCCGGCAACTTGGTCTGGCGATGGCGCTTTACATCGAGCACCACAACGGGCACCTGATGCCCGTCCACAACAGTTTTACCGATTACTGGTTCGGCTCCCGCTCCTCGCCGCACAGCCGCGTGTTCGACCGGACGACGGGCTACCTGTACCCGTTCCTTGGAGTGACCCGGGCGGTCGAGTTGTGCCCCGGTTTCTCGCCGGACACCCGGTTCGATGGGCAACTCGTCGGCTACGCTTACAATTTCTACGAAGTGCTCAGCTCCGGCGGAGAGACTTACCGCAAGGGGCTGGGCCCGCAGGTGAATTACTCGCAGATACGCAACCCCAGCCGAGTGGTCGTGTTCGCCGACGGGGCTCGGGTCATGGGCGGCAATGTCGAAGAAAACTACTACCTCCACACCCCCCAGGGGGCGCCTGGAGGATTCCCCAGCGTCCATTTCCGGCACAACGGGCAAGCCAACGTCCTGTTCGCCGACTGGCGCGTCGAGTCGGTCCGTCCGCAACAGACGGCGACCTCCGGCGATCAGCCGGTCGGTGATTTCCGCGACAGCTCCAACTGGGTCGAATCCTACGTCCCCCGCCCGCCGGACTGATCGGCTCCCCCCGGCAAGCATCAGACCTCATAGGCGTACTCGGACCGGTCGCCTGTTTTGACCGCCTTATTTTGATTGCCGCGAAGCGGCTTTCTGGTATACTATTATTAATAATGTCGCCTGTCCGCTCCCTGGTCGGATTAAGGAATATACAGTGAAAAAGTCGCTTTTTTGCCTGGCTTTTTGTCTGCTGCTGCCCGGTATGCTGGCTGGAAAGGAGATTCCGGCCCGCGAGCTGCCCGGCCGGGCGACGGTCGCCATCACCGCGAGCCGCCCGCAGGTGGACGACACCCCCGCCGCCTCGTTCTACGGGACCGGCTCGGTCATCTCGCCGCTCGGATATGTGCTCACCTCGACGACGGTTGTCCCGCCGAACTGCAACGAAATTAACATCGTATCGCCCGGCCACTATCAACTCCAGGGCGAGCTGGTCAAGGCGGACGAGACGACGGAACTCTCGCTTATCCGGGTGTCGCCGCCCGCCGGCGTTCCCTTCCCCCATTTCGAGATGCGCAAGTCGGCGTCGGTGGAACTGGGCGAGGTGGTCATCACGGTGGCCAACTCGTTTCAGTCGGCCACCCGGGCGGGTGAACTGACCACCAGCGTCGGCCTGATGAGCGGACGATACGGGGTGGCCCGCTCGCTCGCCGAACAGCCCGTCTATCTGGGCGAGGTCGTCGAGACGACCGCAGCGACGAACCCGGGCAGCGACGGCGGACCGCTCCTCGACGGGAGCGGGCGTGTGATCGGCGTGCTCAGTCTCAATGTCTCCGACGCCCGATGGCTCGGCGTCGCCGTACCCATCGAGGTGATGCTGGAGGACCTCCGCACAGCGATTCGGAACGACCTGGAACAGCGCGGGCTGGAAGTTCCGGAAGAATTGCTGCCGGCCGTTACGTCGGCCGGCACACCCATATTCCCCGAATGGGAGGAACGCTCCGCCACATTCCGCAGCGTGGTGCGGAGTGTCCAGGAGTCGGTCGTTGCCATCCAGGTCGACAGGGAGAAGGACGACCCGCGATTCGTCCCAAGGAGGCAGCGCGGCTCGGGCTCACCGACGGGCCGGGCGAGGATTCTGGCCGAGTTGCACAGCCGGCCGGATGGAGCGACGGTGACCGGGGTGATCGTGGACCCCGACGGGTGGATCGCGACCAGTTATTTTAATATTGCCGGGGAACTGAACTCGATCCGGGTGGTCCTGGCGGACGGCCGGGAGCTGGAGGCGGAGGTCGTCGGCTGGGATCAGGAACGTGATCTCGCCCTGCTCAAGGTCGAGGAAGGCGGGCTTCCCGCCATCGAAATGAACCCCGATGTCGCACTGGGCGATTACGTCTGCGCGATCGGGCGAAGCCCGTCGCCCAAAGCCCTGACACTCACCACGGGCATCGTGAGCGCCATCGGCCGGGGGCCCAACGAGCTGTTGCAGTTCGATGCCGCGGCGAATGTGGGCAACACAGGCGGGGCATTGGTCGGGCTCGACGGTCGATGCGTGGGGATCATCGGCGGGATATCCACCCGCTCGCGACACGGCCAGAACTCGGGGATCGCCTTTGCCACGGGAGCAGAAAAATGGGTCCAGGCCTTTGAACGGATGAAGCAGGGCGAGAAAATTACCAGGCGGCCGCGACCGACACTCGGGGTCATCTGTGCTCCGGGAGCGGTCGACCTCGAAGGGGTGCTCATCGCGCGAGTTCGCGACGGTTCGCCGGCGGACCAGGCGGGGCTGAGACGAAACGACTCGATACTGGCGGTGGACGGCGTGCCCGTCGAGGGCGAGGCCGATCTGGCCAACCTGATCCGCTCGAAGAACATGGGCGACCGAGTAACGCTGACCGTCCGTCGGCTGGCCCGGAGAATGGAAATCGAGGTTACCCTGGGCGAGGAAGAATGACATGAAACGCCATTACATTCGAAAACTTTTCTTCACATTGCTGGCCGGGGTCGTTGTTTCCGGGGCAGCGGTGGCCCTGGCCGCCCACACACCGCCGGACATCGCCCAGCGCGGGGTCGCCAGTGTGATCCAGGACTGCCTGCCGGCGTACGTGTTCGTCGGAGGCGGGTCCGGGGCAATCATCTCGCCCGACGGGTACGTGATAACGAACGCACACGTAGCCCACAGCAGCAAGCGGTGGCGGGTTCGCACCGCCGACGGCACCTATCACCCCGCCCGAGTGGTCGGGATATCGCCCGCCACCGACCTGTGCCTTCTGAAGATCGACGGCGGCCAGGACCTCCCGTACCTCCCGCTCGCCGATTCCGATCAGGTCCGGATCGGAGACAGAGTGATCGCCATCGGCAATCCGTTCGCCCTGGGCAACATCGACGGTCAGCCCACGGTCACCCTCGGCGTGATCAGCGGCGTGAATATCCCCCGCCCGTTCGCCTTCGATGCGATTCAGACCGATGCCCCGATCAATCCGGGCAACTCCGGCGGCCCGCTGATCAATCTGCGGGGCGAGATGGTCGGTGTCAACGCCCAGATACAGACCCGGTTCGGGCTGCGTCAGAATACCGGCGTCGGGTACGCCATCTCGGCCAACCAGGTCAAGCGGTTCCTGCCCATGCTCAAGGCGGCCGGGGGCGGCCAGGTCCCAATCGGAAGGATCGAGGGCCTCCTCCTGCCCGCAGAACTCGACAGCCCCGCCGAGGTCGAGACGGTGCGTCCGAATACCCCCGCCGCCGAGGCCGGACTGCAGGCGGGCGATGTCATCGTGTCGATGGACAATGCCCCAATCGTGGATATGCGAAGCTACCAGATTGCGTTGGGCCGGTATCCGGTGGGGATGGAAGTGAAAGTGACCGTGCGGCGGGGCGAGCACGAGGAGCTGCACACCGCACACATCGTGACCACCCCTCATGGTCAAGCATACATCGGGATCGAGTTCGAACTGAGGAGCCGAACGTCGCTCGTTATCCAGACCGTGGACGAGGGGAGCCCGGCCGAGGCGGCCGGTGTGAAACCGGGCGACCAACTGATCGGGTTTCAGTTTGGGGCACGGGGGGTCCGGCTCCAATCGAGACGCAATTATTACCAATTGCTACAGCGAATGAACCCCGGCATCCGCGGACGGATTATCGTTCGACGCGGCGACCAGAATCAGGCACTCGATCTCATCGTCGGCGAGAGAGAGCGATAGCGGCCTCGAAGCGTCCTCCCTGCGATACCATTCACCCCGGCCAGCCCAGTGCCGATGTCGCTCTCAGAACGGACTCGGTCGATATGGATGCCATGCCACCACCATCGCCCCGGATGACTGTTATGCGTTCTCCGCGCGGTGCCCAGGTCGCGGGATCGGTCGGCCCGAACAGAGCAACGGTCGGTACTCCCACGGCCGCGGCGAGATGTGTCACCCCCGAGTCACATCCCAGGTAGATTGCCGCTCCGGCAAGCAGGCCGGCGATGGTGGTAATCGGCTGGCCCGCCACCACAGTCACTCGTCCCGATTGATCGCTCAGCCCACACAGGTCGCCAACCGTCCGGCGGTCAGCCGGGCCGCAGGTGAGGAGCACCGGTGCCGGCGCGGCCTGCTCAATCACCTCGGCCCACCGCTCGGTCGGCAACAGCTTCCGATCACTCCCGCTGCCCACGTGGATAACGGCGTATCCGTCGCCCGACACCAGCGATCGCGCGGCCGATCGCCATTCGGCGGTCGGAGTGATCCGGGGGCGGCGGCGCACCGGGGCGATGTCGAGCGGGGCGAGAGCCGAGAGCAGATGGTCGGTGATGTGGCATCCCCCGGACGGGCGAGGGTCAAGCACAACTGCCCGGCCGGCTGTGGTCCGCAGGCGATCGCGCAGCCGATCGTCCGGATCGGGCAGGAACGCGACGATGATATCGTAACCGGGGAGCCGAACCGGGCCGTCGGAGAACAGCGAGGTGAACGCGGGACCGTCGAAATCAAGCCGGGCATCGGCCCCGGCACCGCCGACAAGCAGGTCCAGATACTCGGGTCGGCCGGCGAGGTGGATCGTCGCGCCCGATTGATTTTTCCGGAGTGCGGCGATCACCGGCTCGGTGACGACGGAATCGCCCAGGGCGCCCGGCCGGATGACCAGCAGGCGGGAGCCGGCGCGGCCGCATTCCACCCGCTCGGTCCG
>PWKM01000162.1 GCA_003559755.1 Planctomycetota bacterium | reverse complement strand
GTCAAGGAACTCCGCAACCTGCGGGCCGGGGACCCAGTGGCGGTGGGCGTATCGGAGGACGGCTCGGAGGGCTTGTACGTCCATTGCGACGGCTTTTCACAGCCCGACGTGCGGACCGGGGACAAATTCGCTTTCCGTACCCGTGACACACGCGAGACCCCGTTCAGCGCCAGCTATGACAAACTGTACCAACTGCTCCGCTATGAGCGCGACAACGGCGGATACGTCTGCTGGGTGCTCGGCCCGGCGGTGGCCTTCGACAAGGACTCGCGCCAGGTCATGCAGGGGCTGATCGAGAATGGCTACTGCCAGGCACTGCTCGCCGGGAACGCACTGGCCACACACGACCTCGAGGCGGCATACTTCGGGACCGGCCTCGGACAGGACATCTATTCCCGCGCCCTGAAACCCCGCGGGCACTGCCACCACCTGATCGTGCTCAACAAGGCCCGTCGCGCCGGCTCGCTCCGCGCCCTGATCAATGAACTCGATACCCGGGACGGGATCATGGCCGCCTGCGAGCGGTGCGATGTCCCCTACGTGCTTGCCGGCTCGATACGGGATGACGGCCCGCTCCCCGGCGTCATCGCAGACGCCTATGAGGCCCAGGATGCGATGCGTGAACACGCCTGCCGGGCCACCACCGTCGTCTCGCTCGCCACCCAGCTTCATTCCATCGCATTCGGGAATATGACGCCCAGCTACCAGGTGATGCCGGATGGCACGGTCAGACCCGTATTCTTTTACATCGTCGATCTGAGCGAGTTCAGCGCGGACAAGCTGGCCAATCGGGGCTCGACCCAGGTCCGGCCCATCATCACCAACGTCCAGGACTTCATGGTGAACCTGGGCCGGAATCTCGTTGCGGATTGAACGGGGGGGACTGCGGAGGAGAGTCGTTCCGCCGGCTGGTGCGTCACGATTGCGAGGAGCAGGTGTTTCCGACCGGGCATGAGAAAAGCACCCGCATTGGCCTGCGGGTGCTTTTCATTGTCGGAAAGACCCTCAGAGATCCTGGGGTTTTACCGTGGACCTCTTGTTCGCCTTGGTCCGCTCGACTGCTTCATCGAGCAATTTCGCCACTTTGCAGTTCAGGGCTTCCACTGCATCTGCGGACGTCATGCAGCCCTTCTCCTTGATATACGCCTTGACCTTGCTCGTCACGACCATCATCTCTGCCATCTACCTTCACCTCCCTTCAAACAGATTCAGGTTAGCAAAGCCGGTTCGCACCGGCCATCCAGAACTTGGGCACTATTATATCGCTTGAAGAGGGCTTATAAAAGCATTATTTCGGCAGATTTTGCGATTTTGATACCGGCCAGCCGGTCACCGCTTGTTGAGGAGTGGGGCTGATCGGGCGCGGCGCGCCCGTGTCAGAGGTCTTCCACTCCGCCGATCTTGCCCTCATCGATGTCGAGATCGCTCCGTTTCTCGATGCGGTCAACACGGCCGTCCCGAATCCAGACGATCCGGTCCGACGCGCTGAGCATCTTCATGTCGTTCGTGGCGGTGATGATGGTCACCTTGGCGGTCTCGTTCATTTCCTTGAGGAGTTCGATGATCTCCTGGCCCGTGTTCAGGTCGAGGTTTCCGGTCGGCTCGTCGGCGAGGATGACCGCCGGGTCATTGGCCATCGAGCGGGCGATGGCGACTCGCTGCTGCTGGCCGCCGGAGAGTTCGAACGGCTTGTGGTTCAGCCGGTCTCCCAGGCCGACCTTATCGAGCAGCTCCGCCCCCTTGTTCCGGGCCTCGTCGGAAGTCAGCCCGGCGAAGGTCATAGGGAGGGTCACGTTCTCGAGGGCGGTCATTACCGGGATGATGTTGAAGGTCTGGAAGATATAGCCGATCTTTCGGCAGCGAAGCCAGGCCAGTTCATAGGCGTCGAGTTGAGCGACGTCCACCTCGTCGATGTACACCTTCCCCTCGCTGGGCTTGTCCAGTCCGCCGATCATGTTGAAGAGCGTGGTCTTACCCGAGCCGGACGGCCCCATAATGGAGATGTATTCTCCGGCGTACACCTCGAGGTTGACTCCCCGCAGAGCGTGGACCTTTGTATCGCCCATCTCGTAGAACCTTTTGACTTCTCGCGTTCGGACAATGCTATCTGGCAAGGTGGGTTCCTCCTTCGTATATGATGTCGTTATTCCTCGACGCGCATGGCGACCACCGGATCGTACTTCGCCGCCCGGTATGCAGGGAATACAGCGGCGAGCACAGAGAGTGCCGACCCGATGAAAAGAGTGAACACCGCCGACAGCAGCGCCCCGCCGAAATCGAAATATGAGTAAAGCGGTCCGAAGCCGAACGCCCAGGACGCACGGACAAACGAAAGGACAAATCCGATCAGGATACCCATGAACGTCCCGGTCATCCCGATAAACGATGATTCGAGGAAATAGAGTTTGATGATGAACGCTTCCAGTGCGCCCAGGCACTTCATCGTGCCGATCTCGCGGATTCGCTCGTGGACCGACATCAGCATTGCGTTCCAGATTCCGACGAAGCAGACCATCACCGCCACCACGCCGAGCCACCGGTCTCGCGGCTCCATTTCCTCGGCCAGCATGCGGAAGTAGCCCCTCTCCGGCGGGGCTCGGGTGACCTCGACAGAGAGCCCGGTAACGCCCTCCAACCTCAACCGCCGGACCAGGCGCTGCCATTCGTTCTCGATATTTGTCAGTTCGAGCCGAGCATTGCTCACCTGCCAGTCGAGCATGGCCCGCGCCCGCTGGTAGTCCGTGTCGGCCCTGAGCACCTGCCGGGCCGCCTCCGCCACGGCGACCTCGTCGAATAGCCGCTGGATGACGAGCGGATCGGTCTCGTCTTCCTCCGCCCGCTTCCGCTTGCTGCTGATCTCCCGGCTCAGTTGATCCTCGGAGAGGCCGTCCGGGAACGCAAACGGAGCGATGGCGCCGGCTTCGACTTGTTCGAGCTGCTCCCTGACCCGAAGGACCTCCTGCTGAGGCCGGGTGCGGAGGGACGTGGTCAGAGTTGTCCCGGTGAGGATCGACATCAGGAATGCGATGGCGAGGACGATACTGGCAGTGGTCACCACGGACCGGCCCATCCGCACCTTCATACTCTTGGCGGCAATCTCCACGGCCTTGGACCAGGGCAGCTTGATCTGCCGGCCGATCCCTTTCATCGCCTGTTCGTCAACGACCCCGCCCTCTCTGGGCATACGACTTCTCCCTTTACCTGTTCTTCTTCAAATGCTCTGGTGACACGCCCAGCCCGATTACCCCTCGCCGGGCCAGGTCGCGCAGGTACTGCGTCAACGAGACCTCGCTTTCCCGATGACTGAGGTTGTATCGCTTGCACAGCCGATCGACCACAGCGGCGACATTGGTGTTGCCGTCGCACTGTTTCCAGACAAAGGTCCCGACCTCGTCAAGTTCTATCTTCTTGTACTTGGGGGCCTTTGTCAACCTCTGCAAGATACGGGTCCACCATGTCTCTCGAATGGGGACCGAGATGCGGACCTTGCCCCCTTCGAGCTCTTCCACCTTGGCGAGCTGATTCCGGATGGGAACCGCCTTCAAGCTGGCGTCCCGGTCCAGTTTTTGTGCCTTATCCTTTGCAGTCATCAGGTCGGGTGACAGATCACACGGGCGCTGTGGGCGACAAAATTATCGTGGTTTCGGCTGCCGGCCAAAACGGCATAATAATATAGTTTATCAGAGACCGGACAATGCCACAAGTCACAGTGGAACCGTTGGCGCCGGGCAAAACGGAGCAGCATCGCCCCGAATCGCTTGAGCCGGCCGTGAGCGATCAGGCCCTGGTGGCCCCGAATCTCCTGGGGCCGGGCCTCGTATGTCATGCGTTTGAACCGCTTCTTCGAGAACACCTCGAACCACTCCTCCAACGTCTGCCTCTCGAGGATGACCGAGCCGAAGGCCAGCCGGCCGAGTTCGATCCGGTCGTGCCCTTTCAAAAACGAGAACTCGATGCTGCCCGGATAGAGCAGAGCGTCGTCGAGCTCGACCGTGTCGGGCACGGCGAATCGCAGACCATAGACCGACCACACGTCCGCCCCATCGTAGGAATGGTCCTGCAGCGAGCTGAAAATACGTCGAACGATCGCCTTGATGTTCTCCCCTCGCTGATAGGGGATGCGGATCATCACAATCCGGCTGCATTCCGGGCACCGGGAGATCATCTGGTAGGATGGGGGCAGGGAGGTTTCCGGCGGCCGAACCGTATAGGTCTCGACCTCCTTGCCCTCCGGTTTGGCCAGCCCGGTGTGGCGCTCGACATCGACCTTGTCCTTCTTCATCATCCCCGATATGTGCCGGTCGGTCAGGTCGGTAAAACTCGGGCCCCTGCCCTTCGACTTGTCCCATCTCATTTCCAGCCGGACATCGTCGCCATCTTCCAGCCGGGCATACCCCTTGCTTCGTGTGCCGTGAAATCGGCGAATCTCCCAATCCAGAGGCACATCGAGGGTAATCCCCTGCCAACCGAACAGAGCCCAATCTTTCACCTGTGGCATGTACGACTCTCCGGGATGCGCCGCCTGAGTGCGGAATCGCCATTGTAGCCCCCGGGCTTCAACTGTCAACATGCCGGCGTGGCCCACCGCTTGCTCTGCAGCCCTGTCTATTGCATCGGATACCGGGCTGGGGTATGATGAACAGGCAATGGAGCGACTACAAAAGGTGCTCGCGCGCGCGGGCGTCGCCTCCCGGCGCAAGAGTGAGGAATATATCACGACCGGTCGGGTGAAGGTTGACGGCGAGGTCATACGCGAACTGGGCACCAAGGTGGACCCGGAATCCCAGGTGATTACCTGTGACGGCGAACGGGTCCGACCGGAACCGCTGATCTACTTGCTCCTGAACAAGCCGACCGGCGTGGTGTGCAGCACCGAACCGGACGGCGGGCACACGCCGATCAGCGCACTGGTGCGGAACATCGAGCAGCGGGTGTTCCCTGTGGGCCGACTCGATAAGGACAGCGAAGGGCTGATCCTGCTCACAAACGACGGGCGGCTGGCGAACCGGCTGGCCCATCCCCGATATGAGGTGCCGAAGACCTACGAGGTTGACATCGACGGCCCCCTTTCGCAGCGGCAGGCCAAAGCCCTGAAATCGGGGGTACGCCTGTCCGACGGCGTTGCCCGGTTCGACTCGTTGGACGTGGAGCCGGCCGGTGGCGGCCGGTATCGCGCCCGGGTCGTCCTGCACCAGGGGCTGAATCGCGAGATCAGGCGGGCGTTCTCCGCCCTGGGACGCCGCGTCCTTCGGCTCCGAAGAGTCGCGATCGGACGGCTGGAAGCCGACGACCTGAGACCGGGCGACTGCAGGAAGCTGCGAGCATACGAGTTGGCTTTGATTCGAGAAGACGCCGGCCTTTGAGGACGAATACGATGAGATGCTGGACCGTTATCATATCGCTCTTGTTGGCCCTGCCGGCGATGTCCGCGATCGGGCAGGAGGATGACTTCGACCTGTTCGCCGAGGAGTTCGAAGAGGAGTTCGTGCCACCGGACGTCAATACGGTGCGGCTGAACACCCGCGGAGATCGATTGATCCTCACCGACGGGACGGAGGTTCGCGGGACGATCGTTGTCGTGGGCGCCCGAGCAGTGGTCATTGTCACAGCGACCGGCGAGGAGACCGTTCCCCGCCACAAGATCGAGCGGATACGCCGCGCCCCGCCGGGCGACCTCTCGACTCCCCGCACATTCGAGACGGCGGTCGGCGTCGATCACGAACGGATCGTCGTGGCACCGGGGATTGACGAGTTGGGCCAGCTCGAGGCCATCCCGCCGGGCCTGGACCCCCAGGTGGCCGAGCAGATGATCGAGCTGGCATACGCGCCCGAACAGGGGCTGGAGATCGCCGCCGAGCTGGACATCTCGATCCGGCGCTACGAAGAACGAGGCGCCCGCGCGGCGACGGGCCGAACCGAACGAATACACGCCACCGTCATGCCCGTCGTCACCCAGGTGCGCGACGACGGCTCCTGGGTGACGGAAGTCGCATACCATCTCGATTCTCTGCTCCGCGGCCATGCCGACGTCACCCCCCTGCACCAGCAAAAAGTCGGCGGAGTGACGGTGATCCGGACCCTCTCGCCGAACGGTATCTGGCGGCCGGATGCGGACGGCATCCGCGGGGCACCGGCAACCGAGCGCCAATACTTCGAATGGCTCAACTACGTCACCGTCCCCGTCCCCGCACGGCCGGTCGTGTTCGGCTCGCCGGTCGAGCTCAATGACGTCGTGACCCGGGATGTCGCCCGGGCGCTGCTGCCGCCCCCCGCACACCTCTCCGTCCCCGGCTGGACCATCACCGGGACCTACGTGATCCACGACACACGAGAGATCGAAGGGGTCCGGTGCGCCCGCATCACAATGGACCTCCGAGGGCGAGGAAGCGGGGAAGGCACCTACCAGGACCGGGCCGCGCACGTCGATGTTGACGCCGAGAGCAGGTGGACGGTCTTCTTCGACATCGAGGCCGGACGGCCACACAGCACCAGAGTCGAAACATCCATCCGGGCGACCATCGACGACCGCCGGGGCGAAGAACTCGACCTGACGATTTCCAGCACCGCCGAGGCCGCAGTCACCACACGACAGCCGGAACCGGACCGCCGTCCGGACGAAGAACCGGCCCCTCCCGAGGACGCAGAAGCGGATGAACCGGACCTCGACCTCGACGAGGTGATGGAAGATGCCGACTAGGAATACCCCACATCAGAATACACCACACCGCAGGAGGCGATGAGATCACAGCAATGACGCAACTTCAAGCGGCGAGGCAATCAGACAATCCGACGCCACAGATGAACACGGCGGCCCAGGGCGAGCCGAAGGACGCCCGGGCCATCCGAAAGCTGGTGGCCCAGGGCAGGGCCGTCGTCCTGACCAGCAGCGTGGCCCCCCCGGAAAGGCCGTGCGCCGTCGGGGCCGGGCTCCGAACCAAGGTGAACGCCAACATCGGGACGTCTCTGGACTACGCCGACCCGGAACGGGAACTGGCAAAGCTCCGGGCCGCCGAGGAGGCGGGCGCCGACGCGGTGATGGACCTGAGCACAGGCGGCGACATCGCCGATATCCGCCGCCGGATCATCGAGCACGCCCGGGTCCCCATCGGATCGGTCCCCATCTACAGCGCGGCGGCCGATGCGCGGGACGGGAACCGCCGGGTGGTCGACATGACCGCCGACGAGATCATCGACGCCGTCCGCCGGCACATGGCCGACGGCATCTCGTTCGTAACCGTCCACTGCGGTGTGAACCGCGACGTGGTCCGGTCGCTCCGCTCGTCCGGCCGGGTGTGCGGCATCGTCTCGCGCGGCGGGACCTTCGTCGAGCGCTGGATGGCCCACAACGACCAGGAGAACCCGCTGTACGAACGGTTCGACGAGTTGATTGACATGGCCCGCGAGCACGACGTGACCCTCAGCTTGGGCGACGGGCTCAGGCCCGGCTGCCTGGCCGACTCGATGGACCGTCCGCAGGTCCACGAGTTGATGGTGCTGGGCGAACTGTGCGAACGGGCGGTGGCCGCAGGCGTCCAGGTCATCATCGAGGGACCCGGCCACGTGCCCATCGACCAGATCGAAGCCCAGATCAAGATGCAGAAGGAAGTGTGTCGTGGGGCGCCGTTCTACGTCCTCGGCCCCATTGTCACCGACGTGGCGCCCGGCTACGACCACATCACCTCGGCCATTGGCGGGTCGGTGGCGGCCATGGCGGGCGCGGACTTCCTCTGCTACGTGACGCCAAGCGAGCACCTTGGCCTGCCCGAGGCGGCGCATGTGCGCGAGGGGGGCTTCGCCGCGCGCATCGCCGCCCACGCGGGCGACATCGCCAAGGGCCTCCCCGGCGCCGCCGACTGG
>PWKM01000331.1 GCA_003559755.1 Planctomycetota bacterium | reverse complement strand
CGACGCCTGGCCCTGATGGGAACCCGACAGCGAACCCATTCGCTCCTCTGCGCCCGGACCCAGTTCCGGGTGGGCGATCCGAACCGGTTGGGCGACGTCACCCTCTCGCTGGTCTATCGGGGCGGCGTGGCGGTGTACCTCAACGGCGAGGAGATCGCACGCGGACACCTGCCCGAGGGCGAACTCACCCCGCACACCATGGCCGAGGACTACCCGAAAGAGGCGTATGTCGATCCCGACGGATATGTGCTGCGGATGGGATGGCGCGATCCGCAACGATACGAGGACCGCTTCGCAAAACGAGTGCGGAACCTGCGGAACGTGGTCGTGCCGAACGACAAGCTGAGGGCGGGCGTGAACACGCTCGCGATCGAGGTCTATCGGCCGCCCACCGACATCGTCCTGCTGACCGGCGAAACGCGCCAGCATCCCCGCGACCAGTGGTGCCCGTGGGTCATGCTCGGGCTGAAGGAAGTGACCCTGGCGGCAGCGAATGCCGGCGGCCTGGCCGACCCGCTGCCCGGCCTGCACGTCCAGAACGCATCCACACTGACCCGCATATACCGCGACGACCAGGGCGAACCGCACCGCCCGACGCAGCCGGTGCGCATCACCGGCGCCCGGAACGGCGTCTTCTCGGCCCAGGTACTGGTCACCGCCCCCGGGGCCATCACCGGGCTGGAGGGCAGTGTTTCCGACCTCGAATCGCCCGCCGGGACCATCAGCGCGGACGTGGTAACCGTCCGCTACTCTCTGCCCGACGGTCCGGCTCGAGAGCGGGGCGGGCCGGGGACGTTCCAGGCACTCGCCGAGCAACCGCCGGAGACGGTCGCCCCGTATCGTGGGGCCGACCGAGCCGCCCAGCCGGTGTGGATCAGCGTCCGCATCCCGGAAGACGCGACCCCCGGCGATTACCGGGGGCAACTCACGTTCGACGCCGAGGGGCTTGACCCGGTCACCGTCCCGGTCCACCTATCGGCGGTCGGCTGGACGCTGCCCGACCCCGTGGATTTTGCCTCCCTGTTCGAGCTCGTCCAGTCGCCCGAGTCCGTCGCCCTCCAGTACGATGTCCCCCTGTGGTCGGAGCGGCATTGGGAATTGATCGCCCGTTCGTTCGAGCTGATGGGCGAACTCGGCTCCCAGACCGTCTATATCCCCATCTTCCGGCAGAGCTGCTTCGGCAACGAACACTCGATGATCCGATGGGTCCGGGACGGCGACGGCTGGACGCACGATTTCAGCATCTTCGAGCGGTATATCGATACGGCGCTCGAGGGGCTGGGCAACCTGAAGATCGTGGGCATCCACACCTGGCCGAGGACCAGCGGCGGGGCCTATTTCGGGCAGGCGGACCGCGAGCAGGCGAGCAGGCCGTACCCCTTCTCCATCCTCGATCCGGAGACGGGCGAACTGACCGCCGCAGAGGGCCCGAAGTGGGAGGACGACGACGCCCTCGATTTCTTCAAGCCGGTGTTCGACGGCATCCGCGCCCGGCTCGAAGAGCGGGAGGTCGCCGACGCGCTGATGGTCGGCATCGCCCACGACGTCATCCCCAGCGAGGCCTGCGTCGAGCTGCTGGCAAAGGCGTCCGGAGGGGCACCCTGGGTCATGCACTGTCACCCCCGCCGCTGGACCTGCCACGGTCAGCCCGTCGGCTACCTCGCCTATGTGTGGGGCACACGCGGCCCGTCCCTCGACCGGGACCGGCTGTACGGCTGGCAGGTGGACCGCTATTACACCACGTTCCCCCGGGCGGGCAGCGGCACCGTCGGGCGCCTCCGCGACAATTCCCCGCTGATGCAGTATCGCGTCGCCGTCGAATCGGCGTTCTGCGCCGGCCTCCGGGGATACGGATGGATCGGGGCCGACTTCTGGCGAGTGCTCGAGGCGAGGCCGGCAAATATTGTCGTCTTTGACCGGTATCCGGAATACGACCGGCGCACCAACCTGGGCATCCACCACGCATTCCACGAACTGCTCAGCCCCGGACCCGACGGGGCACTGGCCACCGACCGGTTCGAGATGGTCCGCGAAGGCATGCAGGAGAGCGAGGCACGGGCGTTCATCGAACGGGCGCTCTTAGACGACGCCAAACGCGCCCGGCTGGGCGACGAACTGGCCGAGAGGAGCCAGCGCCTGCTCGATGATCGGCTCCGCAACATCATCAACGGACGGCAGTACTGGGACACGCTGGTCTGGCGGGACTGGCAGCAGCAGGCGGACGGACTCTACCGGCTGACGGCCGAGGTGGCCGACCGGCTGGAGTGAGCGGGCCTGCCGCCGGACTGTCCTATCACTGAGAGCCGGGGAGGCGTCCGGCTCATTCCGCCTCGAGCAGGATGGCGGTGGTCAGCAGTGTCTGCCGGTCCGCCATACCGACCGCGATCGGGATGAAGCCGTCCGCCGACTGGGGCGCGACCAGCGTTTGCGTCGGCTCTTCGGTCTCCAGGACGGCCCGGGGCTGGCTCCAACCGCCGTCGTTGTTGCGGATGGCAAACCGGACAGCGTTCTCGCCCTCGCGCCAGACCATCGCCAGCTTCCCGCCGGCGTTGACCAGCAGCGGATTGGGGAATTCGAAGCCCTCCGGGGAGACTTCGGTGACCTGTTCGCCGTCATAGCAGTAAACGGAAGACGGGGAATGGCGATGTGCGCTGGTGGCCACGAACAGGTCGTCCCCGACGACGGTGGCCGAGCACGGGCCGCGGCGGTTGGCGTCCCCGTCGGCGATCGTGATCGGGCTGCTCCAGCGCATGGCCACCACCTCCTGGCCCTCCTCGATCTCGTTTGCGCCCGGCGCGTCGCCCATCACCACCGTCTCCGACCGCTCGTCTTCGACCGAGATGACGCGGAGCACCAGGTGGCGGTCGTCCGGCAGCGTGAGCAGGCCTTCCACACCGAGTTCCAGCCCCTGCCTTGAGCCGCCGTCGAGCCAGACCCGGTCGCCCTGGATCTCATCGACCTCCAGGCGGATCGGTTCGGAATGTGCCATCACCAGGTTCCGATTGCCGTGCCGCCAGAAGATGGCGACCTGTTCCTCGCCGACGGGTGCAAGCAGGACGCCGCCGCTGTTGGGCAGTTGCGGGCCGACGATCCCGTTGCACGCGGTGGTCAGCCAGGTGCGGCCGTCGTCCGGCGACCAGCGAGTCCGTGCCTCCAGCGCCCATCGACGAGAGAGGTCGGTCCCCCGGTGGTTCCAGGCGGACCACAGGATGCCTTCGTTGGTACGGGCGAGCGAGAAGCCGGCGTGGCAGTGGCGGGTAGACGAGTCGATCACGACCTCGGGGCCCAGCGTCCATCTTTCGTCGCCCCGAACGCCCCGGCTGAACTTGTTCGCGGTTCGGCCCGCCCCGCCGGCGCACCTGTTGGTTGTATATGCCGCGAAGAAATTGGGGCCTTCCACCAGGGCGGCGGCCCGGTGATGGCCGCGGTGGTCGCGGGAATACAGGGTCCCGTCCGGCTGGCCGTCCAGCCCGGTCCAGGTGAGCCCCCCGTCCAATGAAACAAATGCCTGCGAGGCCATGACCAGGACGACGCCGCCGTCGCCGAAACGCCCGATGGCCCGGTCCATCGCCGACATCAGGCCGTATGCGGCCCTTCGTTCCCGGGCGATGCGGCCGACCGCGCCCTCCTCCGGCGGTTCGGTCCGGGCGATATCGAGCGCTTCCAGCTCGACCAGGTCGCCGACGGGGTGTACTTTCAGCTTGATCGGGGTCTCGTCGCGCAGGACCGGGTGCTCGGACTCTGCTCCCTCGCGCGCCAGGCGGATATTGTCCACTCGAATCCGGCTGCCCTGGGGGGCGTCCAGCCGCTCGATGACCAGCATATCGAGGACCCGGACGTTCTCCAGGTCGAGGTGGACGGCGTCCACGGCGGCGGCCAGGTCGATCTCCAGGGTAACCCATCGGCCCTTGGGCACGTCGAACGCGCGCCGGACCGGCTCGGGCAGCTTGTCGTCCTCCAGTTCGGTTCGTACGCGGAGGACGCCGTCCTCGCTGAACACGTCGATCCACAGCCGGTCGTAGCCGCTCCAGTCGGTCCCCAGAACCCTGTAGAACCAGCCCCATGACTTCAGGACCCCGCCTTGTCGCACGCGCTCGTAATAGATCGTTTCGTTGTCGGGGAGCAGCCAGTTCCACCGGTCGGCGATGGTCCGGACCAGTGCCCACTCGCCCGCGGAAGCGTTATCCTTCTCGATGGTTCCGATGGCCCGGTAGGTCCCGAAGGTGGCGGTGATGGTCTCCACCTCCGCGTCCTCGACCTCCTCGATCGTCGCCCCGTGTTCGGCGATCTCATCCCGCTCGAAGCCGAACAGCCGTTTGACCTCCGGCTCCTCCTCCGCCGCCGCCGAGCGAGCGGCCGGCGTCGCCAGAACGAAAGCGGCCAGACAGACCAGCACGAACCAGACCGAATGTCTCATCTTATCCACCTCCAGCATGACATTTTCCGCTATGGTGTCGGCATCCCGCGCCCGCGCCGGGCCCGGCCCCAACGCCGCCTTTTATGATAACACAGTCTTTTGCAAAATGCTAAGACCAGAATACGTTTCGCGAAAGCTGTCGGAGATTGCGGTTGCCGCCGTAGCCCATTAGTGGTAAGCTAAAGGTGGCTGAATGCAGTGGGACCTGCAAGTTGAGAGGAGGCGGCTTCGATGAAGCGCGTACTGTGGTGTTTCCTGATCGCGGCGATGCTCCTGCCGGCCGGGTCGGCACCGGCGGGCGAATCCGACGTCACGCTCGGCCGGCTGAACCGATCGATCCACTACGACCACCTCCGCCTCGATTTCTGGATGCGGAGCCGTGGCCGCTCGCACCGGTGCTTCGTCATCCTGCCCATCCCGGTCGAGCCCGACGCCGACCGCGAAGAACTGAACGAGATCGACATCGACGCGTTCATCCAGGAGGAGCAGCGGGATTGGTTCTGGCTCTCGCCCACGCGGCACGACGTCGAAACGCACGACAACGCCCTGCCGAATCGCTGGCACGCCTGGTACTTCGGGCGCCTGTTCGATGCGGGCGCGGTGATCGCGGGGGTGGAGATCGGGCACAAGTGGGGGAACCCGGCCGGCCGGCGGCTGTACACCAACTTCTACCACACGGTCACCGACCAGTTCAACCTCAAGCCCCGCACCAACCTGCTGGCCCAGGGGATCGGCGGCCTGGACGCCTATAACTGGGCGGCGGATCATCCGGACAAGGTAAGGTCCATCGCGGGCATCTACCCGGTCACACAGATTCGGCTCGATTCCTTTTTCGCCCGTGTGTACGACCTCTCCGGCAACCAGGACCCCGAAGAGAACTTGCGGGCACTGCGGGAGAACTTCCAGGACCACAACCCGCAGGACCGCCTCGAACCGCTCGCCAAGGCCGGCGTCCGAATCGCCCACGTGCATGGGAGCGAGGACCGGAACGTCCCCCCGATCACCCACACCATCCCGCTCGTCCTCCGATACCGCGAGCTGGGCGGGGATGCCGACGCGATCATCGTGCGCGGCAAGCGGCACGGGCCGTCCGACATGATCTTCGAGTCCCGCAGGTTCCTCCGCTTCATGCTCGAACAGGTGGGAGAGCCGGAATTGATCGAGCCGGACGAGCCGGAGGATGATACCAAGAACGATACGAAGCAGGAATCAGACGAGGAGGACGAATGAACGTTCTGGAGGCGATCGCAAAGCGCCGCAGCGTACGACAGTTCCGCCCGGGCGATGTACCCGACAGCGACCTGGAGAAGATATTACAGGCGGGCCGCCGCGCCCCGTCGGGGTACAACCTCCAGAACAGGGAGTTCGTGGTCATCCGCGACCCCGAGACCATCGCCCGGTTCCAGCAGGTCCAGAAATCCTTCGAGAACGTGCCCGCAGTCATCGCCGTGGTGATGACCCCGGGGGAAACCCCGAGCGGCGGGAACTACTGGGTCGAGGACTGCGCCGCCTGCGTCGAGAATATGCTGCTCGCCATCACCGGCCTGGGCTACGCCTCGGTGTGGGTCGAGGGTACGCTGCTTCGACACGAGCCCTGGGTGAAAGAGCTGCTGGGTGTCCCGGAGGACAAGCGGCTCCTCGTCCTCCTGCCCGTCGGGCACGAAGCCGAGCCGGGCGAGATGGCCCCCAAGGCCCCGCTCGATGAGATCGTACACTACGAACGATACGGCCAGAAGAAACCGAGGGTCGAGTGACCGTGGCACATCCCATCCACCCCGCGCACTGCCCGATATGACCCACATCCGCCGCGCCCGCCCCGAAGACGCGCCCGCCATCGTCGAGTTCCAGATTCGGATGGCCCGAGAGACCGAGGCGGTCGAGCTGGACCCCGCCACGGTTGCCGGCGGTGTCCGGGCCGTCTTCGACGACTCCGACAGGGGCGAATATTGGGTCGCCGAGTCGGACGGCGAACTGGTCGCCTCGACACTGGTCCTGACCGAGTGGAGCGACTGGCGGAACGGCTACGTATGGTGGCTCCATTCGCTATACGTGGTGCCCGCCGCACGCCGGCGCGGCATCTTTCGCTCGATGTTCCTGCATCTCAAGGAGCAGGTCCTGCGGTCGCCTCACACGAAGGGGCTGCGGCTCTACGTGGAAAAGGAGAACCGCGTCGCCCAGGCCGCCTACGAGGCGATGGGGATGTCGCGCGAGAGGTATCATCTGTACGAATGGCTGAAACCGGGGCCGGCGGACCCCGGGGCGGAGGACGAGCCATCCGGGGGCTGACCGCCGACGATCACGCACGACGGAAGCGGGGAAAACAGAGAGGGGGCGTCGGCTGTCGCAGCCGCCGATTTTATTCTGCGGTCACCACCAGTTTCGGCTCCCGGCCCCTCTGCTCTCGGCTGAAGACATCGGCTTTCACCCCCTCGGTTCGGTGGAAGAGCACCAGGCCCCGGCAGTGCTCGCTATTGGCCAAGTGGGCGAGCAGTTCCCGGTCGATCTCGATCTCGACCGTTTTCAGCCGATCGGCCTCTTTGACCTCGATCGTCGAGCTGTTCAGCACCATATTGACCTCGCCGGTCGCCGGGTCATAGAACAAATCGCGGAACGTATCGACCTCCCGGCCGTCGGACGTCGTCCAGCTTTTCAGGCCGTGCTGAGCCATTCGAGCCGTCGCCTCGCCCTCTTGCGCCTGGCTGAACGCTCCCCGCCCCTCGTTCCAATCGGAGGCCGAATCGAGTGCGCCCACCTCGATGGTCGCCGCGCCGCCCTGGACCTGCCGGACGTGCAGGACGAGCTTGGCCGACACGTCATCGCCGTGCCGCTCGAGAAACGCGGCCAGCGCTCCCCGGTCGAAATCGATGAGGACGAAACCCGGATCGCCACCTTGCAGGGCCGCCGTCCGCAGGCGTGTGCCCCGGCCGTTATTGTACTCGGCCTCTCGCGGATGGCCGGAGATGCCGGTGTCACGGGTCGGATGCAGCGTCAGTGGTTCTGCGTTCGACGTCCCGACGAGCACCGTGAGTACCGTTACCAGACAAAGAATCGCCTGCCTGCCCATGATCGCCTCCTGCTCTCTCCGGGGCGGTCCGGCCTGAGAACTCACCCCCGCTCCTAAACCTCTTTCTGTATGCTATCCCCGGGCCCGGCGTCAGTCAAGGATGTCGCCCGCCCGATTCGCTCATCTGCCGCCCGGACAGGTCCGGTGCGCGGGCGAGAGCATCGTGCAGGCGGCGAAGGGACCGCGGGATACATACACGGTTGAAATTTTGTTCTTGCACCGGTTACGGTGCCGAGCGATAATCTTTGCAATGAATGCGGTGATGGTGGTGGCTCATCCGGACGACGAGATCATCTGGGCGGGAGGGGTTCTACTCCGGCACCCGGACTGGGACTGGACCGTCCTGTCGTTGTGCCGGGCCGACGACCCGGACCGCCGCCCGAAGT
>PWKM01000111.1 GCA_003559755.1 Planctomycetota bacterium | reverse complement strand
GCGGGCGGGCGGACGCCCCGGGTCACGACGCGCTGAACTGGTCGGCGGCCTCCTTGAGGAATTGGCGGTCCTCCTCGGTGAGCGACTCGATCCCCTGCTCGCTGATCTGCTTGAGCAGGCGATCAACCCGCTCGCGGACCTCGCGGTCCGAGTGCCGGGTCTTGCGATGCTGCTCGATCTCGTCCTTCAGCTCGTCTTTGGGCAGCCGCCACACGCGGAAGTCCCCGGTCTCCGGCGCCTTGGGTGTCCTCTGCCGCGGGCCGGCGACCAGTGCGGCCTGGCTCATCGACCGCCAGGAAAGGACCATCGAGATGACGCCGAGGATGACGATGAACATCTCGCCCCAGAGCAGGCCGAGCACGATCAGGGCGGCGGCGGTGGCGACCCCGATCCGTCCCGCCCACAGGTCGCCCGGCCCGTAACCGAGCTTGCCCCGGAGGAACGCCAGCACGGCGTGCCCGCCGTCGAACGGCTGGGTCGGAGCCAGGTTCAGAACGCCCAGTGCCAGGTTCACCCACACGAACGCGCCGGCGTAGGTGTGAAAGCCGAATTGACCGGTCGCGATGAACGCCAGCCCGGCCAGCCCGAGGTTGGTGAACGGCCCGGCGAGGGAGAGCATGACCTGGGCCGAGGGGGCCGACGGCAGGCCCGAGAGCTGGGTGAACCCGCCCAGCGGCCACAAGACGATGTCGTGGATGACCGCGCCGAGCCGTCGGCCGACCAGGGCATGGGCCATCTCGTGTGCGACGATCGCGACCGCCAGGAAGACCACGAGCGCCGCCCCGAACAGGATGGCGCCCGGATCGCGGGCGACCAGCGGGCCGTACAGGAACAGCAGGGGGAGCAGAAAGAACGACCAGTGCACCCGGATGGGGATGCCTCGGATTTTGCAGAGCAAAAACGAACCACCCACGGTCTGTTCTCCTGATGACGCCTCTCGACCGCCGGGGGGGCGGCGTGGGCGAGTGTTTCAGCCATCCCGGCGGTTCAACCGGGTTCGGAACGATGGCGCCTGACGACCACCGTGCTGGCGTGTTTGGCTTCGCGATCGATGACGGTGTCGCGGACCTTCCGATATGCGGGCAGCCGTGCGAGCGGCTCGATCCGGGCCGGGAGGCGCACCTGCCGCACGCCCAGTTGCATCTCCGGCTCGGCGGTATAGTCGGTGCTCGCGGCGATGGCGACCGCTTTGCCCGCCAACGTCGGCGTGGGCCGGATGCCGCCGGTGAGCTTCTTCCGCTGCTCGGCGGGCAGCCGGACGAGCAGGGCAAAGTACCGGGGGATGAGCTCGGCGAAGAACTGCGACAGGGCCTGGTTCAGCGAGCCGACCGTCCGGCCGATCCGGTCCCCGGCCTGCTCGACCGATGCCAGCCGGGTGTACAGGCCTTCCGCCATCTCCGGCAGGTCTGCGGCCACCGCCGCCCAGTCGTCGGCGGCGACGATCTCGATCCGCCCGTCGTCGAGCCGCCGGGCACAGGTCCGGTCCGCCCGGCCGCGTGTCCGTTCGTATGCCGTCCGGATATCGTCCAGCCGCCCGTCCACGTTGACCAGCGACCGGTCGAACTGGTCGGCATATTTCGCGATCTGAGCCAGGCACTCCTCGACGAACGGGTCCTCGGCAGTCTGTTCCGCCCAGCGCCGGAGCAGGCGTCGGGCCGGGGCGTGCTGGTCGAAAACCTGCCAGGGGTCGGACCGGTCGCGGACCACCGACAGCAGGTCCTCGATCGGGTGGGGCGTGCTGAGCATCTCGGTCAGCGTCTCGCGAGCGAGCGGGGACGAGCCGGGCGCGTAGTCGGCCCCGGCGAACCGGCCGGGCTTTGCAAGCTGGTACAGGCATTCCCGGAAGATCGCCGGGTCGAGCACGCTGGAGTCCGGCCCGGCGCCTCGCTCGATCCGGTGTCGGGCGTAGCGGACAGCGCGCTCCTTGTACTGCTCCTCGGCCTGGTTGCGTTCCGGGTCGTCCGGCTCGGCCTTTCTTCGCAGCCGGTTGAGCTGTTTCCGCTCGGCGAGCAGTTCGGCCCGCATTTCGCTGGTCGTCGGTTGGTCTTTCGCCATCAGGTCACTCGTCCTTCGTGCCGTATATGTCGAGGAAATGCTTGTATGCCTTCTCGGCGGCGAGTTGTTCGGCCGCCTTTTTGCTCGCCCCCCAGGCGTGGTCGTACACCCTGCCGTCGACGACAGCGGCCACGCAGAACTCCTTGGCGTGGTCAGGCCCTCGCTCTTCGATGAGTTGATAGGTGGGCGTGACCGCCTGCTTCCGCTGGACGAGCTGCTGGAGCAGCGACTTGTAGTTCTTCTCGTGCCGGTCCCGGATGACCGTCTCGATCTCCTGGCTCAGGTGTTCGAGGACGAAGGCCCGTGCGGCGGGCAGGCCGCCGTCGAGGTAGATCGCCGCGATCACCGCCTCGAAGGCGTTGGCCACCACCGTCTCGGGCAGGTCGTCGGACGGCATGCCCGGCCCCACCATGACAAACCGGTCCAGCCCGATGGAGAACCCCTGCCGGGCGAGTGCGGGCCGGGATACGACGACCGATTTGATCTTGGTCAGCTTGCCCTCGGTGAACTCGGGGTACTCGAGGAACAGGTGCTCGGCCACGATCATCCCGAGGATCGCGTCGCCCAGGTACTCCATCCGCTCGTTGCTCGTGCCCCGGCTCAGCCGGTCCGACGAGTGCGTCAGGGCGCGGCGAAGCCACTGCCGATTCCTGAACTCGTACCCCACCGCCATTTCGCAAGGATCGAGTGTAACGTCGCTCATGGGAAAGGTCTCCGGCCGGCCACCTCTACAGACGCACTCTACCACGAGCCGGGCAGTCAATCAAGCCCGCCGGGCCATCATCGCGGTCCAAGCGGGGCGCCCGTGCGGACGTGAAAACCGCCGGAGGGCCGTCCCGCGCACCGCCGGGGAGCGTCATAGGGCGTCCGAGGCGACCTCTCGGGCGGTCTCGACGACGGCGTCGAACAGGATGTGGTGGGCCTCGAGGATGCGCTCGTAGTCGAACGGCTCCAGCCCGTCGCTCACCCCGTGGGCCGACTCGTAGGTCGATACCAGCCCGCCGCCTGCGTGGAACATCGCACTGCCGAAGTTGAACGAGTTCATCTTGCCCTCCCGGATGTCGTCGTGGACGACCTCGGGGACGCCCATGTGGGGGATGCCGGCTCGGTCGAGCCCGGCGTAAACCCGCTCGGCGTAGGCGACGATGCGTTCCTTGACGGATTTCGGCCCGTAGCTGAGCTGGTGGATCGAGGGCGGGTTCTCGTGGCTGTGCAGGTTGACGACGATGTCGGGCGCCTCGGTCGACATCAGCCGGAGCAGCGCGGCGGTGGTCTCGCTCATCGGGGCGAACACCTCGTCGTGCATCATGTTCACGCCGGCGTCGTCGAAATAGCCGCCCAGGTCGCCCACGTCGCCGACCATCGGGTGGACCACCTTGCAGCCCGGCCAGCCGTAGAGCGAGCCGTCGCGGCGGGTGCCCTGCCCCACCCGGTGCATCTCATCGCTCGGCAGGCCGACCCAGCCGTCGTAGGGCACGCGGAACCGGCCGTCGGGGTTGGCGCAGGGGATCGCGATCAGCCGGACCGTATCGAACGCCCGGCGCAGGGCCTCCTGGGGCCGGCCCTGCACGTCGCGGCCGGTCTCCATAATCCGAATGGCCGACAGCACGCCGACCATCCCCTCCATCTCCTGGCCGTGCACCCCGGCGTTCAGCAGCACGACCGGGCGCTTGCGGGCGGCCCGGTCCACAAACGCGCTCGGCTGCCGGCCGGCGACCGCCGAGTTGAAATTGGCCTTGCCGCGACACGCGGGCTCGGCCTCGCCGTAGAAGACGGCGTGGACCGGTCGTCCGCCGGGGCTGGTGGCGAGCACTCGCACCTCGCCGCGTTCGATCTCGTTCTCCAGGATGGCCTCGATCTGCTCGAACCGGGACGTCCACCAGTCCGGCACGGGGGTCGGGTTCTCGTATCGGCGGTCCAGCTTCTCCATCGCTCACACTCCTCTGATGACGTTCGACAGGAATACGGTCTGCCGAATTGTACCCCCGCCCGCAGGCCCGTCAACATCGGCGCCCGCCCGGCGACGCGGCTCGGCAGTCGGACGGGACGAGCGGCGTCAACGAAAAGCTTCGGGCCGCAGCGGATGGCTCGACTTGCCTGCGTGCGTCTGGCGGATATCCTAATGGCATGTCTGACAACGGGAACACCCTGGTGGTCCGCCTGCGGACCGCCGCCGTCGAGCTCGTGCGGGATGCCGCGCGGACGGCGTGGGTTTTATTCAAGATTATGGTGCCGATCCTGCTGGCGACTCGCATCCTCGCCGAGCTGGGCGTGCTCGATGTGCTCGGGCGTGCTCTGGGGCCGGTGATGGGCGTTTTCGGCCTGCCGGGCGAGATGGGGCTGGTCTGGGCGACGGCGATGGTCACCAACATCTATGGGGCGATGGCGGTGTTTGTCGAGGTCGCCCCCGAGTCGATCACGGTGGCCCAGGTGACGGTGCTCTCGACGATGGTCCTGGTCGCCCATGCCCTGCCCATCGAGGGGCGTATCTGCCAGGTGAGCGGGCCGCGGATGCGGGCGATGATCGGGCTCCGCATCGTCGGCTCGATAGTCCTGGGGTTTCTGCTCCACCTGGTTTACTCGACGGCCGGCCTGCTCCAGCATCAGAGCACCGCGTTCTGGAACCCCGACCGGACGGACACCTCGTGGTCGGCCTGGGCGGTCGGGCAGGGGCGCAACCTGGCCCTCATATTCGGCATCATCCTGCTGCTGCTCTTCCTGACGCGGCTCCTGCGGTGGTCGGGCATCACCGACCTGCTCGGGCGGCTGCTCGAGCCGGTGCTCCGGCTGCTGGGGATGAGCCGGTCGGCGGCGCCCATCGCCATCATCGGCATGACGATGGGGCTGTGTTACGGCGGCGGACTGATTATCCAGGAGGCCCGGTCCGGGCGATTGAGCGAACGCGACGTCTTCTTCTCGCTCGCCCTGATGAGCTTGTGCCACAGCTTGATCGAGGACACCCTGCTGATGGCCGCACTCGGCGCACACCATTCCGGCATCCTGTGGGGGCGGTTCCTGTTCGCACTCGTCGGGGTGTTCCTGCTCAGCCGGGTGCTTCGCCGGCTGCCCGACACCTTCTTCCGTCGCCACCTCTTCCGCACGGACCCGGCCCGCTGACCGCCCGCCCGGGCGCGCTCCCCGCGCATTTCCCCTGCAATCCACCCTTTCGAGGGCCGAAACGGCCCTCTCCACGGGCATAATTGACACCGGCGGGACGGCGGAATATACTGCCCGCAAGGAGGTGCTTGTGGGCAATTTTCCGCTCGATCTGGCCGTGCTCGACGGCCTGATCGCCCGGGCGCTGGCCGAGGACGTCGGCTCGGGCGACGTGACAACCGAAGCTCTGGTCGATCCGGAACGCACCGGCTCGGCCAAACTGACAGCGAAGGAGCCGGGGGTGCTCGCCGGGATGCCCGTCGTCCGCCGAATGGTCGAGTCGGCAGGCGAAGGGCTGCGGCTCGAACGGCCGCTGCCCGACGGCTCTCGCCTCGGGCGAGGGGACGGGATCGGCGAGTTGACCGGGCCGTGCAAGGCGATCCTCACCATCGAACGCACCCTGCTGAATTTCCTCCAGCGGCTCTCCGGCATCGCCACTTTGACCCGCCGGTATGTGGACGCGGTCGACGGGACGGGTGCGAAGGTGCTCGATACGCGGAAGACCCTGCCCGGCTGGCGGATGCTGTCGAAATACGCGGTCGCCGTCGGCGGCGGGATCAACCATCGGATGGGCCTGTACGACCAGGTCCTGATCAAGGACAACCACCTCGCGATCTCGGGCCTGTCGCCGGCCGAAGCGGTGGCCGCCGCCCGCGACCGGGCCGACGGGGCGCTCCGCATCGAGGTCGAGGTGACGTCGGCGGGCGATGCACAGGCCGCGGCGGAGGCGAGCGCGGACATCGTGATGCTGGACAACATGGCCCCGCAGGCGATGCGGGACGCGGTCGAACGAGTGCGCCGGGCCCGGCCCGAGACGATCATCGAGGCGTCCGGCTCGGTCACACTCGAGACCGTCCGGGCGGTGGCCGAGACCGGTGTGGACTGGATATCGGTCGGGGCGATCACTCACTCGGCCCCGGCGCTCGACATCTCGCTGGACGTGGAGGCCTCATGAGCGACCGACTGCTCGATACCCTGCGGGAGGCGCAAGGCGGCTGGCTGCCCCGCGCCCGGGCCGAGTCGGCGGTCGGCCCGTCCGGGCACGACCTGTCGGAGGCGCTCCGCCGCCTCCGGGCACGCGGTTTCTGCATCGACGAGAGCGACGACGGGGGACTTGCCCTGCGGGGCGAGCCGGACATCCTCGATGCCGATGACCTCCGCCGCGGCCTCCACACGCGGGTGGTCGGCCGGCGGGTGCGGGTGTTCCAGCGGGTAACCTCGACCAACGATGTGATCGGGGACCTCGCCCGGCAGGGCGAGCCGGAGGGGACGGTGGTCCTGGCCGAGACCCAGACGGAGGGCCGGGGCCGACGCGGCCGGGGCTGGTGGTCGCCCCCGGGCAAAGGGGTGTGGATGTCGGTCCTGCTCAGCCCGCCGGTCCGGCGCGGGAGCGTTCCGGTGACCACCATCATCGGGGGGCTCGCCGTGTCCGATGCCATCCGGGCGAGCACCGGGCTGCCGGCGCTGATCCGCTGGCCCAACGACGTGGTGATCGGCGGCCGCAAGGTCGCGGGGGTCCTGGTCGAGGCACACCAGAGACCGGGTGGCCGGGACCTGCTGCTCGGGATCGGGATCGACGTGAACGCCGGCCAGGACGAGCTGCCGCCGGAGATCGCCGACATCGCGACCTCGCTGTCCGAGGCCGCCGGCGAACCGATCGACCGGGTGGAACTGGTCCGGACGCTCCTGGGCGAGCTCGACCGATGGTATCGGGTCAAGCTCGACCGCGACATCGACACGATCAACGAGCAGTGGCGCGAGCGCTCGGCCACCCTCGGCCGGAGGATCGTCCTGGAGGAGCACGGCCGCCTGTTCGAGGGCACCGTGGCCGACGTCGACGTCCGGTTTGGTATCGCACTGCGGATGAGCCGGGGCAACATCCGCCATTTTCGCGGAGAACACATCTCGCTCATCGAGTCCGACTGCGATGCCTGAACTCGCCCGCCAGACAACCCTCCAACCGACGGCCGGGGGTGATGCGTCCCGTCCGCCACGATTCGGACGCGCCGGTCGCCGTCCGGGTGCTCTCGCCCGTAAGTCACATACCAATCGGCTGTTACTGTCTCCCCCTCTCTCGTGCCGTTCCGCGATAGGGCTAAAGATTTCGCTTTCGCATGTCGATATACCAGACAGCACCAGGAAATCTGAGGGGACGGTCTATGATAAGGGCACAGCGATTATGGCGGGTGACACATCTCAGAAGCCGGCGCTCTCCCTGTTAAACCAGATCGAGGCGGCGGACGATTCGATCAGTCATCTCCAGGCGGTCCTGCTGGTGGACGCTGGCGAGCGGGTCCTGTATGGCACTCAGGTCCCCGGGCCGGAGCCGCTGCCCATCGACCGGTTTGTCGGGCAGGCCTGGCGCCGGCTGTTCGACGAGTGCGATGAGGTCGAGCTCGACTCGGAGTGGTCATCCGACACGTCGGTCTTTGTTCGGAGTGACGAACGGTCGGTGGCATATCGGGTTCGGCGGTTGGCCGCCCGTTCGGCCCCGTCGGGCGAGCGCGGCGCGTTCATCCTCGTCGAGACGGTGGCGGACCCGGGTGCGATGGACGAGCTGATTTATCGCGAGCGGATGATGGCCTTGGGCCAGATCGCGGCCGGGGTCGCCCACGAGGTGAACAACCCGCTGACCACCGTGTCGGGCTGGCTGCAGCTTCTTCTTGCCGAGACCGACCCGGACGAGAAACGGCGCGGCGCACTCGAGCTGATGAGCGAGGAGATCAATCGAATCTCCGGGATCATCCGGCACCTGCTGTCGTTCGGCCGCCG